>JADGOU010000149.1 GCA_017882835.1 Frankiaceae bacterium
GGCACTCCGCGGAGGATACTGCCCGGCGCGCAGGGCGGCGGCGAAGGTAAACGCCAGCGGTCAGGCGCGCCGGCCAGCGGTCAGCTTCGGCGGGTGTGTTACTCAGCTCAGCTTCACCCGGCTACGGCACGGCCAGCCCGGCGTGTCGCAGCCGGCAACGATGCCGACGGCCAGTAGAGATGACGGTTGAGCTCACCTTCACCCGGCTACGGCACTGCGGGACGCCTCTGAGCCCCCGCCCGCGCTGAGAACCCGCCCGCGATGTTGCAGCCGCCCGCGGCCGCCGTCCGCGAGCATCCCGCCGCGACCAGCTGATCAGCAGGACGAGTAGTCCGGCAGCCCCCGGGCGAGATACCGCCCGGCCCCCGGGCGGCCGAAGTAGCTGCCGTCGGCGACGATGACGTTGCCCCGCTGCAGCACGGTCTCGATGCCGCCTTGGACGCGTCGGCCCTCATAGCAGCTGTAGTCGACGTTCATGTGGTGGGTCGCGGCGGAGATCGTCCGCTCCGCCTGCGGGTCGAGAATGACCAGGTCGGCGTCGCTGCCCGGGGCGATGGTCCCCTTCCGCGGGTACAGGCCGAAGATCTTGGCGGGGATGGTGGCGGTCAGCGCGACGAAGCGGTTCAGGCTGATCTGCTCGTCGACCACTCCCTGGAAGAGGAGGGTCAACCGGTCCTCGACGCCGGGCAGCCCGTTCGGAATCCGGGTGAAGTCGCCGCGCCCGAGCTCCTTCTGGCCAAGGCGGAACGGGCAGTGGTCGGTGGCCACAACCTGAACGTCCCCCTGTCGCAGTCCGGTCCACAGCTCGTGCTGGTCCATCGCCGCCCGCAGCGGTGGGGAGCAGACGTACTTCGCGCCCTCGAAGCCGGGGCGAGCCAGGTCTGCGTCGCTGAGGTACAGGTACTGCGGGCAGGTCTCGGCGTACACCGCGACGCCCCGGTCGCGGGCCGCCCGGACGGTTGCCAGGGCCGCCGCCGAAGACAGGTGCGTGATGTAGATCGGTGCGCCGGCCAGCTCGGCCAGAGCGATGGCCCGGCCGGTCGCCTCGCCCTCCATCGCCGCCGGCCGGGACCGGGCGTGGAAGATCGGCGCCGTGTCTCCGGCGGCGACGTGCCGCTCGATGAGGACGTCGATCGGGCCGCCGTTCTCGGCGTGCATCGCCACCAGCACGCCGTACTCCTGGGCTGCGCCCAGGACCCGGAAGATGGCGGCGTCGTCGACCATGTAGACGCCGGGGTAGGCCATGAACAACTTGATCGAGCTCACCCCGGCGGCGACGAGCGCGGGGAGCTCGGCCAGCACCCGGTCGTTGACCTCGCGGACCATCATGTGCAGGCCGTGGTCGAGGTGCGACTTGGCGGCCTTCTGCCGCCAGCGGGCCAGCCCGGCCAACAGTGGCTCCCCATAGTCGTGCCCGGCGTAGTCGACGATGGTGGTGGTGCCACCCCAGGCCGCCGCGGCCGTTCCGGTGGCGAAGTCGTCGGAGGCCACGGCGTACGGCGTCTGCAGCTCCATGTGGGTATGGACGTCGACCCCACCCGGCAGCACATAGCGACCGGTGGCGTCGACGACCCGGTCGACACCGGCACCCGCACGGACGTCGATCCCGACGGCGGCCACCTGCTCGTCGACGATCAGCACGTCGGCGGCCACGGTGTCACTGGCCGTGACGACGGTGCCGCCGGTGACGAGTGTCCGCATGCCGCCGGACCCTACGGTGTCCGGCGGCGCGGCCGTTGGCTACCGGTCTGCCGCGGAGGCCTGGTTGGTTACCGGGTCGGAGGGGGTCGAAGCCCGGGGGACAGATCGGATGCCATCTCGTCCGGACCCTCGACCAGCGAGTCCCTGTCGCCCAGGCGCAGGTGGTTGAAGAACAGGTTGAGGAGGAAGACCACTATCACCGTGGAGGTGATGCTGCTGCCGAAGATCACTTGGAAGTTGCTCGGGAACTGCTGGTACATCTTCGGTGCCACGACCGGCAGCAGACCCACGCCGAGCGACGTCGCCACGACGAGCAGGTTGTTGGTATCGGCGAACGGCACCCGCTGGAGCGTCCGAATCCCAACTGCGGAGACCATCGCGAACATGACCAGTGCCGCACCGCCGATGACCGGCTGCGGAATGCTGGCCACGATCTCACCGAGCTTGGGCACCAGCCCCAGCATGAACAGCAACGCCCCCGCGACGGCGACCACCCAGCGACTGCGGACCCGCGTCATCGTCACCAGCCCGACGTTCTGCGCGAAGGCGGTGTCCGGAAAGGAGTTCATGAACCCACCCAGCAGGGCCGAGAACCCGTCCGTGGCCAGACCACGGGCTATGTCGCTGTCGGATACCGGCTTGTCCACCGCCTCCGCGACGGCCAGCATGTCGGCGGTCGACTCGGTGTAGGTCACCAGGATGACGATGCACATCGAGATGATGGCGGCCGCCTTGAACTCCGGGGCCCCGAACCGTAACGGCCGAGCCAGGCCGAGCCAGGCTGCCGACCTCACGGCGGAGAAGTTGGTCATGTGCAACGGGAACGCGGCGATGGTGCCGATGATCAATCCCAGCAGAACCGCGATTTGACTGACGAACCCGCGGAAGAACCGGTTGACGAGGATGATCAGCAGAATGATGCACGCGGCCAGCACGATGTTGCGCATCTGCCCGTAGTTCTTGGCGGTGGTGTCGTTGCCGGCGATCAGACCGGCGGCGGCGCCAATCAGGGATAGGCCGATTGCCGTGATCACCGTGCCGGTGACCACCGGCGGAAAGAACTTCAGCACCTTGGAGAACGGCTTGGCGATGAGCAGACCGAATACTCCGGAGCAGATCATTGCGCCGTACATCGCCGGCAGTCCGTACTTCGAGCCGATCAGGATCATCGGCGTGACCGCGCTGAACGTGGCCCCGGCGACCACGGGCAGTCGGATGCCCATGATCTTGCCAATCCCGATCGACTGAATCAGGGTCGCGACTCCGGCCACGAACAGGTCTGCGTTGACGAGCAGGCCGATGGTGTGGGTGTCGAGCTTGAGTGCGCCGCCCACGATGATGGGTACGGCGACGGTGCCCGCATACATGATGAGGACGTGCTGGATTCCGAGCGGAATCAGCCGACCGGGTGGGAGAACCTGGTCGACCGGGTGGCGTGTCGCCCGCGCGGCGGGAGACGCGCCGGGATGCATTGCGGTGCTCATACAGTGACCTCCAGCGGAGCAGGAGGACCGTTGACCCGATCCCCGCGGGGAGGAGGATGGCAGAGCCCAGCCGGGGGGGCCAAGAGCCGTGGCCGCGTTGGTCAGCAGTAGCCGCGTTGGTCAGCAGTAGCCGCGTTGGTCAGCAGTAGCGCAGCGCCAGGAAGAAGTCGAACCGGGCACTGATGTACTGACCGTGCCGGCAGCAAAGGGGTATTCCCATGGATTTCACGCTCAACGGTGAGTCGGTTTCGGTCGAGGTGCGCGCCGGGGCGAGCGCGCTCGAGGTGTTGCGCGAGTCCTGCGGCGTCACCTCGGTCAAGGACGGCTGCGCGCCGGAAGGCTCGTGCGGCGCTTGCACGGTGCTGATCGACGGCAAGGCCGTGGTCTCCTGCGCGCAGCAGGCCACCCGACTCGCGGGCCGCGAGGTCACCACCCAGGAGGGCTTGGCCGAGGACGACCGCGCGCTGTGGGCGGACAGCTTCGTCGCTGCCGGCGCCTCCCAGTGCGGTTTCTGCTCGCCGGGCATCTTGATGAAGGCCGAGTCGCTGCTGGCCAAGACCCCCGAGCCGACCCGCGACCAGGTCAACCGGGCGCTCGCCGGCAACCTCTGCCGCTGCACCGGGTACGTGAAGATCGTGGACGCCGTGCTGCTGGCCGGCGCGGCCAAGCAGGGGCGGCCGCTGCCCGCGATCGACCGCACTGGCCGGGTCGGCTCCAGGACTGCCCGCTATCAAGGCCGGGAGCTGGCGCTGGGCGACAAGCCCTACGTGAACGACATGAGCGCGCCGGAGCTGCTGCACGCCGCGGTGCGCTTTTCCGACCATCCCCGGGCGACGATCGTCCGGCTCGACACCACCGCCGCCAAGGCTCATCCCGGCGTGGTCGCGGTGCTCACTTCGGACGACGTACCGGGGGAGCGGATCCAGGGCGAGATCACCCAGGACTGGCTGCAGCTGTACGGCGTGGGCGAGACCACCCGCTACGTCGGCGACGTGCTCGCCATCGTCGCCGCCGAGACCCGCGCGGCCGCGCGCGAGGCCGCGGCCCTGGTCGAGGTGGACTACGAGGTGCTCGGGCCGGTCGTCGACCCGTTTGCGGCGCTCGAAGACGGCGCCCCCCAGGTGCACGCCAGCGGCAACCTGCTCTCGCTGTCGGAGGTCAAGCGCGGCGACCCCGACGCCGCCTTCGCCGCTGCGCCGCACGTGCTCACCGAGACGTTCTCGACCCAGTACATCGAGCACGCCTTCCTCGAGCCTGAGTCGTCGCTCGCCGTACCGACCGGGGACGGCGGCCTGCACTTCTACACCCAGGGCCAGGGAATCTGGAGTGACCGGCGCCAGGTCGCCTCGGTGCTTGGCCTATCCCAGGAGAAGGTGCGCGCCACGCTGGTGACCAGCGGCGGCGGGTTCGGGGCCAAGGAGGACCTCAACGTCCAAGGCCACGCCGCGATGCTGGCGATGCACACTCACCGGCCGGTCAAACTGACGCTGTCTCGGGCGGAGAGCATCCGCTTCCACGTCAAGCGGCATCCGTTGACCATGACCTACACCGTCGCCGGCGACACCGAGGGCAACCTGGTCGGGCTGCGGGCCCGGATTGTCGGCGACACCGGCGCCTATGCCAGCGTCGGCGACAAGGTGCTCGAGCGCGCCGCCGGCCACGCCTGTGGCCCCTACAAGATCCCAAACGTGGACATCGAGGCACGCGCCGTCTACACCAACAACCCGCCCTGCGGCGCCATGCGGGGCTTCGGCGCCAACCAGACCAACTTCGCCCTCGAGGGCATGATGGACCGGCTCGCCGAGCAGGTCGGCATCGACGGCTGGGACATCCGCTACCGCAACGCGGTGGAGACCGGCGACATCTTCGGCACCGGGCAGAAGCTCGGTCCCGGCGTCGGCATCAAAAAGACGCTGCTCGCCGTCCGGGACGCTTACAAGTCCGCCCGCTACGCCGGCATCGGCTCCGCGGTCAAGAACAGCGGCGTGGGCAACGGCCTGACCGAGTACGGCCGGGCGATCCTGCGGCCGGAGGCCGACGGCTCGCTGACCATCTACCACTCCTGGACGGAGATGGGCCAGGGCGTCAACACCGTGCTCATGCAGATGGCCTGCGAAGAGCTCGGGATCACCCCCGACAAGGTCACCGTCCTGGTCGACAGCGAGCGCGACCTCGGCACCGGGCAGACCACGGCCTCGCGGGCCACTGTGCTGGGTGGCCAGGCCGTGATCGACGCCGCGCGCAAGCTGCGCGCCGAGCTGACCGGCAGCCGGCTGGAGGACCTCGCCGGGCGCGAGTTCTACGGCGAGATGAAGGTCGACTGGACCACGCAGGTGGGCGCCAAGGTGGACAACCCGGTGACCCACATGGCCTACGGCTGGGCCACCCAGGTCGTCATCCTGGACGCCGAGGGCCACCTGGAGAAGGTGATCGCCGCGCATGACGTCGGCAAGGTGATCAATCCGACGCTGCTCGAGGGGCAGGTCGAGGGCGCGGTGCACATGGGGCTCGGCCACTCGCTGTCCGAGGAGTTCGTGGTCTCCAACGGCGTACCGGTCACCACGACGCTGAAGTCGCTGAACATCATCCCGCCGACGGGCATGCCGCCGGTGGAATGCATCTTCGTCGAGGAACACCAGCCCGAGGGGCCGTACGGCGCCAAGGGCATCGGCGAGATCGGCCTGGTGCCGACCGCGGGTGCGGTGGCCGGCGCCCTTTACGCCTTCGAAGGAACCCGCCGGACCCGGTTGCCGATGAAGGACTCGGTGGCGGCCATGGCAGCGGTGCCCAAGCTCGGCGCGCGGGGGCGGTCGGGATGAGCGAGGGAGAACGCCTCGCCCTCTGCGGCGGCACCGTGCTGAGCGCGGTATCCGGCGGCGACCTCGTCACCGCCGACGTGGTGATCGAAGGCGACCGGGTGGTCGCAGTCGGCACCGCGCCGAATGGAGTGCCGCGCCGCGACTGCTCCGGCACGCTGATCATTCCGGGCAACGTCTGCGCGCACACCCACCTCTACTCGGCACTGGCCCGCGGCATGCCGTTCGCGCTGGCGTCCCCGGCGAACTTCACCGAGATCCTGCAGCGGGTCTGGTGGCGGCTGGACCGTGCCCTGGACGAAGAAACCGTGCGGCTGTCCGCGCTGGCCGGCGGCCTGGACGCGCTGCTCTGCGGGACGACCACGCTGGTCGACCACCACGCCTCGCCGAACGCCATCGACGGCTCACTCGACGTCATGGCCGACGCCCTGGAGTCACTCGGGCTGCGCTCGGTGCTCTGCTACGAGGTGACCGACCGGGACGGCCCCGAGCCGGCCCGCGCCGGCGTCGCCGAGAACGAGCGCTTCCTGAAGACGGTTGGCTCCGGCGGGCGACCGCTGACCCGCGGCCTCATGGGGGCGCACGCCTCGTTCACCCTGTCCGACGAGACGCTGGCGGCCTGCGTCGCGGGCGCCAACCAAGCCGGCGCCGGGCTGCACATTCACGTCGCCGAGGACGACGCCGATCAGCGGGATGCGCAGGCCCGGTGGGCGGTGCGCGTGGTCGAGCGGCTGCAGCGGGCCGGGGTGGTCACTGAGCAGGCCCTGCTCGCGCATTGCGTGCAGGTTGACGACGCCGAGATCGCCATTCTGGCCGGCTCCGGAGCGACGGTGGTGCACAACGCCCGCTCCAACATGAACAACGCCGTCGGCCGCAGTCCAGTCACCCGCTTCGGCGACCGGGTGGCGCTGGGCACCGACGGCATCGACGGCGACATGTTCGCCGAGTCGCGGGCAGCGTTCTGGCGCGCTCGGGAGGCCGACGTGCTCACCCTCGCCTCCTGGCCGCTGGACCGACTCGGCCACGGCGCCCGGCTGGTCGGCGAGGTCTTCGCCGAGCCGGCGCTGGGACGAATCGAACCGGGTGCGCCGGCGGATCTCATGGTCCTGGACTACCACGCCCCGACGCCGCTGAGCGCCGACAACCTGGCCGGGCACTGGATGTTCGGCCTGTCCGCCCGCCGGGTCCGGGATGTCATGGT
>JADGOU010000150.1 GCA_017882835.1 Frankiaceae bacterium
TTGTCGGTGGCCACGACGTCGACGGCCCGCAGGTCGCCAGCAACGACATCGCCAGCAACGACATCGCCAGCCACTGAGTTGGCAGCGACTGAGTCGGCAGCGACTGAGTCTTCGGCCGGCCGCACGGCGACGGTGCCCGCTGCGCGGGAACCGACCACCAAGCAGGTCGGAATCAAGGCAGCTCCGCGGCGGGGCACGGAGGCTCCAGATCCAACCGCCGACGTGGTGGGTGGTGTGCGCATGGTTGCGCTGCCCGTCGTACCGGAGCGGGCTGTCGATGCCGACGGCACCTGGACCGACACCAAGCTGGTCGCGCTGCGCGCCGAGCTGGCGGCTGATCGGGAGGCCCTCCGGCAGACCATCACCGACGCCGAGCGGGTGCTGGTGGCCATTCAGGGCGACGGCTCCGGCGAGGGTGCCGGGGACGACCAGGTCGACGCCGGGACCAAGACCTTCGAGCGCGAGCACGAGATGTCGCTGGCCCAGAACAGCAAGGACCTGCTATCCCAGGTGGAGCGGGCGCTCGGTCGCATCGACGACCGGACCTACGGGGCCTGCGAGTCCTGCGGCCGACCGATCGCCAAGGCGCGACTGCAGGCGTTCCCGCGGGCCACGCTCTGCGTCAGCTGCAAGCAGCGCGAGGAGCGGCGCTGACCGGTGCCGCCGCCGAGCAGCAACCGAGCGGCGAAACTGCCGGTGACCTTTCGAGCGCCCCAATCGGTGCCGGACTAAGGCCGGTCGCCGAACCTGTGCCCGGGACCGAACCGGGTCACCGGCGCACGCGGCGTCGGATTGGCGTCCTGGTAGCGACCGCCGCCCTGGTGCTGATCGCCGACGTTGTCACCAAGGTGCTGGTGGTGGCGACGTTGTCTGACCGGCCCCCGATCCGGCTCGGAGGCGGCATGGTGCTGCTGCGGGAGGAGCGCAACTCCGGTGCGGCGTTCAGCCTCGCCCAGGGCGCTACCGTGTTCTTTACACTGGTTGCGCTCGGGGTGATTCTGGTGATCGTGCGCACCGCCGCGCGGCTGCGCTCGCTGCCGTGGGCGCTGGTCCTCGGTCTGCTGCTAGGCGGTGCCGCCGGCAACCTGGCCGACCGGCTGTTCCGGTCGCCCGGGCCGCTGCGGGGGGCGGTCGTGGACTGGATCGACTTCCGGGTGTGGCCGGTCTTCAACGTGGCCGACTCCGCAATCGTGGTTGGCGGCCTTCTGGCCGTCTGGCTCAGCTTCCGCGGCATCGAGATCGACGGTCGGCACCGGAAGTACGTGGGGTCGCGAGCAGCGCCGGGGCATACTCGCGAGCGTGGCTGACCGTCGTACCCTGCCCGTCCCCGAGGGGCTCGACGGGCTGCGGCTGGACGCGGCGATCGCCCGACTGTTCGGCGTGAGCCGCACCGCCGCCGCCGCCCTGGTGGACGCGGGTGAGGCCAGCGTGGACGGGGTGGTTCGGGCTCGCTCCGACCGGGTGGTCGGGGGCGCCTGGCTCGACGTCACCCTGCCGGCCCCGCCGACGCCACCGACGGCCGACCCAGCGCCGGTGCCCGGGCTGCGCATCGTGTACGCCGACGACGACATGGTCGTCGTGGACAAGCCGGTCGGCGTGGCCGCCCACCCGTCGCCCGGCTGGGAGGGTCCGACCGTCGTCGGGGCCGTGGCCGGGGCCGGTCACCGGATCTCAACCAGCGGCGCGCCCGAGCGCCAGGGCGTGGTGCACCGGCTCGACGTCGGTACCAGCGGGCTGATGGTGGTGGCCAAGAGCGAGCGCGCCTACCGGGTGCTCAAGGACGGCTTTCGGGCGCGCACCGTCGACAAGACCTACCACGCGCTGGTGCAGGGCCACCCGGACCCGTCCAGCGGCACCATCGACGCGCCAATCGACCGGCATCCCCGGCACACGTACAAGTTCGCGGTCGTCGCCGACGGTCGAGACAGCGTGACGCATTACGACACCCTGGAGGCGGTCCGAGCCGCGAGCCTGCTCGAGGTCCGGCTGGAGACCGGCCGGACCCACCAGATCCGGGTGCACATGGCCGCGGTTCGGCACCCGTGCGTCGGCGACGTCTCCTACGGCGCCGATCCGGCGCTGGCCGCTCGGCTTGGGCTGACCCGGCAGTGGCTGCACGCCGTCGGATTGGCCTTCGACCATCCCGCGGACGGCCGGCGGGTGGAGTTCACCAGCCCCTATCCCGAGGACCTGGCGCACGCGCTGGCGATCGTGCGGGCCGAGTCGTGACGGTCAGCACCCGGTCTGCGGCCAACGCTGCCGACCGCTCCGCGGCGTACGCCGTCCGGCACCGGGTCTTCGTCGAGGAGCAGGGGGTCGCGCCGGCGGTGGAGCGCGACGACGGTGACGCGAAAGCGGTGCACGTGATCGCGGTCGTGGATGGCGAGGTGGTCGGGGCCGGCCGGCTGGTCGACGTCCGCGACGGCAGCGGCCGGGTCGGCCGGATGGCGGTCCTACCGGGCGCCCGCGGCCGTGGCGTCGGGACCGCGGTGCTGCGCGGGCTGGAGACCGCCGCCGCCGAGCGCGCACTGCGGACCGTGACCCTGCACGCCCAGTTGTCGGCCCGCAGCTTCTACGAACGGCTGGGCTACGCGGCGTACGGCGCCGAGTTCACCGAAGCGGGCATCCGGCACGTGGCGATGCGCCGCGCGCTGTCCGGGTCCGCCTGACACTCGCTGGACCGGTGCGGTCAGCCCGGCGCCGGCCGACACGCCGGGCGACCTGCGGACCGACCCCGACACGCCAGGACTGTCGGTACGCCGTGCCAATATCGAGGGGTCGGTCCCCGGCGGGCCGGCAGGCACGTGCACGTCCGGCCGACTTCCCCCGCGCCGCCGCTGCCGCGTCGTTACTCGGCGTACCCGTTCATCGGCGGGTGAGGGAGGCTGTCCAGCATGGGTTCCGGCGGCTCGGGGTCCGGCGAGAAGTTCGTGCACCTGCACGTGCACACCGAGTACTCGATGCTCGACGGCGCCGCCCGGCTGACCGACCTGTTCCGCGAGACCAATGCGCTCGGGATGCCGGCGCTAGCGATCACCGACCACGGCAACCTGTTCGGCGCCCATGACTTCGCCACCAAGGCCGCCGCCGCCGGGGTCAAGCCGATCATCGGCACCGAGGCTTACCTGGCCCCCGGTAGCCGCTTCGACCGCCGGGTCGGTGACAACGCCAAGATCGACAAGTACTCCCACCTCACGCTGTGGGCCACCAATGCCGCCGGCTATGCCAACCTGATCAAGCTGTCCAGCCTGGCCAGCCTGGAGGGCTACTACTACAAGCCCCGGATGGACCGCGAGCTGCTCGCTCGATACGCCGACGGGGTGATCGGGACCACCGGCTGCCCCGGCGGAGAGGTGTCCCAGCTGCTGGTCCGGGGCGACTACGCCGGCGCCAAGCGGGCCGCCGGTGCGTACTCCGAGATCTTCGGGCGGGGCAACTACTACGTCGAGCTGATGCAGCACGGCATCGACATCGAGCGGCAGACCTTCCCCGGCCTGGTCAAGATCGCCAAGGAGCTCAACCTGCCGCTGGTCGCCACCAACGACCTGCACTACACCGCCCAGGCTGACTCGGTGGCTCACGAGGTGCTGCTGTGCGTGCAGACCGGCGCCACCATCGCCGACCCGACCCGATTTCGGTTCGAGGCGGACGAGTTCTACCTCAAGTCCCCGGCGCAGATGCGCGAGCTCTTCCGCGACCATCCCGAGGCCTGCGACAACACCCTGGCGATCGCCGAGCGGGTCGAGTTCACCATGCCGACCGGCCAGCGACTACTGCCGAACTTCCCGGTTCCGCCCGGCGAGACCGAGCAGTCCTGGCTGCGCCGGGAGGTCGAGCGCGGGATGCACCGCCGCTACGGCGCCGACCCGACCCGCGAGCAGCGGGCGCAGGTCGACTACGAGTTGACCGTCATCAACCAGATGGGCTTCCCGTCGTACTTCCTGATCGTTGCCGACCTGGTCCGGCACGCCAAGGAGAACGGCATCCGAGTGGGTCCCGGGCGCGGGTCGGCCGCCGGCTGCACGGTGTCCTACTGCCTGGGGATCACCGAGCTGGACCCGCTGCGCTACGGGCTGATCTTCGAGCGGTTCCTCAACCCGGAGCGGGTGTCGATGCCCGACATCGACATGGACTTCGACGAGCGCCGACGCGGCGACATGATCCGCTACGCCACCGAGCGGTACGGCGACGACCGAGTCGCCCAGATCGTCACCTTCGGCACCATCAAGGCCAAGCAGGCGATCAAGGACTCGGCCCGGGTCCTCGGTTTCCCGTACGCCGTGGGCGACCGGCTCACCAAGCTGCTGCCGCAGCCGGTGATGGGCCGCGACGTCTGCCTGGCCGACTGCTTCGACCCGACCGCGCCTCGGTACGGCGAGGCCGGCGAGCTGCGGGCCGCGCTGGACGTCGACCCGGACGTCCGCCGGGTGCTGGAAACCGCGCGCGGGCTGGAGGGGCTGAAGCGCCAGGCTGGGGTGCATGCCGCCGGCGTGGTCATCTGCCGGGACCCGCTGACCGACCACATCCCGGTGTGGCGGCGCGAGGCCGACGGTGCGGTGATCACGCAGTTCGACATGGGCACCTGCGAGCAGCTCGGCCTGCTCAAGATGGACTTCTTGGGCCTGCGCAACCTGACGGTGCTGGACGACTGCCTGGCCCACATCGAGGCCAACCGCGGGGAGACGGTGCGGCTGGAGGATCTGCCGCTGGACGACCCGGAGGCCTACGCGCTGCTCTGCCGCGGCGAGTCCATCGGCGTCTTCCAGCTCGAGGGCGGGCCGATGCGCTCGCTGATGCGCTCGCTGCAACCGGACTGCTTCGAGGACATTTCGGCCCTGATCGCGCTCTACCGGCCAGGGCCGATGGGCGTCGGCGCGCACATCGACTTCGTCGAGCGTAAGCACGGTCGCCGTCAGGTCAGCTACCTGCACCCGGACCTGGAGAGCATCCTCGGCGAGACCTACGGGGTGGTGGTCTACCAGGAGCAGGTAATCACCATCGCTCAGAAGATGGCCGGCTACACCCTCGGCCAGGCCGACGAGCTGCGCCGCGCGATGGGCAAGAAGAAGCGGGAAGTCCTGGCCCGGGAGAAGGTCAAGTTCGTCGGCGGGATGGTCGAGCGTGGCTACTCTCCGCAGCTCGCCGACGAGCTGTTCACCGTGCTGGAGCCATTTGCCGACTACGCCTTCAACAAGGCGCACTCCGCGGGCTACGGCTTGGTGTCCTACTGGACGGCGTACCTCAAGGCCCGCTACCCGGCGGAGTACCTGGCCGCGCTGCTGTCCTCGGTCAAGGACGACAAGGACAAGAGCGCGCTCTACCTGCACGAGTGCCGCCGGATGGGCATCAAGGTGCTGCCGCCGGACGTCAACGACTCCGACGCCGACTTCACCCCGCGCGGTACCGACATCCACTTCGGCCTGACCGCGATTCGCAACGTCGGAGCCAACGTGGTGGGCTCGATCATCGAGACCCGTCGGACCAAGGGCCGGTACGCCGACTTCCCCGACTTCCTGCGCAAGGTGCCGGCGCTGGCGTGCAACAAGAAGGTGGTCGAGTCGCTGATCAAAGCGGGCGCCTTCGACTCGCTCGGCCACACCCGCCGAGGCCTGGCGGCGATCGCCGCCGAGGCCATCGACGCCTGCCTGGAGACCAAGCGGGCCGAGGCGATCGGGCAGTTCTCGCTGTTCGGCAGCTTCGACGCGGCTGCGGACGATGAGGGCGGCGGCGGGCCGGGGGACGGCTTCACTGTCACCGTGCCGCTCGGGGAGTGGGACAAGACCGCGCTGCTGGCCTACGAGCGGGAGATGCTCGGCCTTTACGTGTCCGACCACCCGCTGTTCGGCGTAGAGCACGTGCTCGCCCAGTCCTGCGACACCGCCGTGTCGGCGCTGACCGGGGAGTCGCTGCCCGACGGCGCCGTCGTCACGGTCGGCGGCATCCTGTCCACCGTGGCCCGCAAGGTGACCCGACAGGGCGCGTCCTGGGCGCTGGCCACCCTCGAGGACCTCGAAGGTGCGATCGAGGTGATGTTCTTTCCGGCGACGTACCAGAACTGCGCCGAGCACCTGGCCGAGGACGCGATAGTGCTCGTCCGCGGCCGCCTCGACCGGCGCGAGGAGGTGCCGAAGCTGATCGCCATGGAGGTCACCGTCCCGGACCTGTCGACCGGTCCTCGAGGTCCGGTTGTGATCTCGCTACCGACCACCCGGTGTACGCCGCCGGTGGTCGAGCGGCTCAAGGAGGTGCTGGCCACCCATCCCGGCACCACCGACGTGCATCTGCAGCTGGTCAGTCCGACCCGGACCACCGTGCTGCGGTTGGACGACCGGTTGCGGGTCTCCCCCTCCCCGTCGTTCATGGGCGACGTGAAGGTGCTGCTCGGGGCCGGCTGCCTGGCCGTTGGCTGAGGGTTGCTGGTCCGTGATCGGGCCGGCGGCTCGGCTGGCCAACGCGCGGCGGCGGCGCCAGATCGGCACGATGGGGATGTGAGTGAGCCGGGGCACCCGACGACCCAGCCCGTTCGGCCGGCTGTGCCGGCGCCGTGGTTACCGCCGCGGTCGGGCCGCGACGCCGCCGCGACCACCGCCGCGGTTGGCCCCATGGACGCTGCGGGGCCGGCGGTCGACGCGTATCCGGCCACACCGGCCCTCCCTCCCCGACGCCCCGGCCGCCGCGACCTCGTAGCTGGGCTGGTGACGGTGCTGGGGCTCGCGGTGCTCGGGGTGCCGGTCGGGCTGCTCTGGGCCGCCACCAGCCCGCGGGCGCTGGCGATGCAGGCGGCCGGCGGAGCCAGGCTGGTCGACCCGGAGACCAAGGCGTTCATCGCCGCGGACGGCCGGTTTCTGCTGGCCACCGCGCTGGTCGGTCTGCTGTGCGGGACCGTGGCCTGGCTGCTCGGTCGCCGGCATCGGGACGCGGTGGTCGTCGCCCTGGCCGTCGGTGGCCTGCTGGCCGCGGTGATTGCCTGGCGGACCGGGCACCAGCTGCAGCTGGACAGCTATCGGCACGCGTTGCGCACTGCCGCGCCCGGGGAGCGGTTTGCCGCCGCGGTCGACGTACGGGCCAAGGGCGTGCTGGTCGGCTGGCCGGTCGCGGCTCTGCTGGGGTTTATGGGGCTGAGCCTGCTCGGCGAGCACGACGAGCA
>JADGOU010000151.1 GCA_017882835.1 Frankiaceae bacterium
GCCAGGGCGACGGGCCGACGAGGGCCAGTCTCCCGGGCCCGGCCGGACCGTCGGCCAGCACCATGGCGAGGGTGAGCAGTAGCGCGGCGCCCACGCCGTACCCGGCGCCCCAGGCGGCGGCGCGGCCAGCACGGTAGTGGGGTTGCCCGCGCTCCGCCACCAGCGTCGCGACGACGCCGGCAACCACCGGGACCGCCAGCAGCCCGAGCATTGCGGCCGGAGCCCGGCCGTTGGCCGGCAGCGCGGCGAGCAACGGCACCGCCGGGACGACGGGCACCGCAACCGAGACCAGCGACACCGACGTACCGGCGCCGACCGCGAAACCCGGCCCGAGCACGTACGCCGCGCCCCAGAGCACCGCGGTCGGCACGAAAGCGAGCTGCAGCACCAGCAGCACGGCGCCCCCGATGAGCCCCGGCCCCATCGACTCCGCGGTCGAGGCGGCCCGCAGCAGGTGCCAGGCGAGTCCGGCGGCGACGACGACCGCGCCGCCGGTCAGCACGACGCCAGCCCCGGCGGCGCTGCCGCGCAGCGCTCGCCAGGCCGGTGGGGGGACCCGACGGAGCAACGCCTGGACTGGCTGGGACGACCGGCCGGCACCCACGCCGACCGCGACGGCGGCAAGCAGCCCGGCGCAACCGGCAGCGGCCAGCGGTGCCGGCCGGACGGCCGGCGTCCGGCTGGCGACCGCCAACACGGCCGCGACCACCGCGTACGGAACCGCAACCCCGGCAACCGTGGTGGCCAGCAAGCGCACCGTGGTCGGTGGATGCGCCCGAGCGACACCGGCGCCGGCGCGGGCCAGCAGAACCACGGGCAGCGCGCTGAGCCCGAGCGGCAGCAGCGCGAACACACCTCCCGGCACTCGGACCGGGGTGCCGTGCGCCGTCAGCCACACCTGGCCGGCGGCGCGCAGGGCCGCAGGGGTTCCCGACCCGGAGCGGGCGTCCGCCGACCAGGCGAGCAGGACGAAGACGGCAATGGCGAGCAGCCCGGCGCCGGCGGCGGCGACCGCCGCCGCCGGCGCCGCGACCACCAGGGCTCCCGGTCGCGCCGGCGGAGACGGCCGTGACGCGGGGCGAGTCAGGACGTCGGTCATCGCCACCACTGTCTCAGCGACCGCCGCCCGCGATGGTCAGGCGCGCCGGATCAGCTCAGCGGGTGTCCCATGATCTGCGCCATCAGCTGCGCGCTCTCGGTCGGGGTCCGACCGACCCGCACCCCGACCTTCTCCAGGGCTTCCTTCTTCGCCTGCGCCGTACCCGAGGACCCCGACACGATCGCGCCGGCGTGTCCCATGGTCTTGCCCTCGGGCGCGGTGAAGCCGGCGACGTAGCCCACCACCGGCTTGGTGATGTGCGCCTCGATGTAGTCGGCGGCCCGCTCCTCGGCGTCCCCGCCGATCTCGCCGATCATGACGATGCCCTCGGTCTCCGGGTCATCCTCAAAGGCCTGCAAGCAGTCGATGTGGGTAGTTCCGCTGACCGGGTCGCCGCCGATGCCGACGCAGGTGGTGAACCCGATCTCCCGCAGCTCGTACATCATCTGGTAAGTCAGGGTGCCGCTCTTGCTGACCAGCCCCAGCGGCCCGCGCTTGGTGATCGAGGCGGGGATGATGCCGGCGTTGGACTGCTCCGGGCTGATCAGCCCCGGGCAGTTCGGACCGATGATCCGGGTGACGTTGCCCCGGCTGCAGGCGTAGGCCCAGACCTGGGTGCTGTCGTGCACCGGGATGCCCTCGGTGATGACCACACACAGCGGTACGCCGGCGTCCACGGTTTCCTGGATCGCGGCCTTGGCGCCGGCCGGGGGCACGAACACGACCGAGACGTTGGCCCCGGTTTCGGCTACCGCCTCCTCCACGGAACGGAACACCGGGATGCCGTCAACATTCGACCCCGCCTTGCGCGGGTTGACGCCGGCGACGATGTCGGACCCGGAGGCCACCATCCGCCGGGTGTGCTTGGTGCCTTCGGAGCCGGTGATGCCCTGGACGAGGATCTTGCTGTTCGAGTCGAGAAAGGTCGCCATGGGTCCTCAGGCCTCCTGCGCCGCGAGCTGAGCGGCCCGGTCGGCCGCCTCGTCCATCCGGTCCACCCGCTCGATGAATCCGAAGTTGGCCTCGTCCAGGATGCGGTGCCCCTCGTCGGCGTTGTTGCCGTCCAACCGGACGACGAGCGGGTGGCTGGGGCGCTCGCCGCGCTCCTCCAGCAGATGGAAGGCGGAGACGATGCCGTTCGCGACGGCGTCGCAGGCTGTGATCCCGCCGAAGACGTTGACGAAGATCGTCAACACGGACGGGTCGCTCATGACGACGCCGAGGCCGGCCGCCATTACCTCGGCGGAGGCGCCGCCGCCGATGTCGAGGAAGTTCGCCGGCTTCACCCCGCCGTACCGTTCGCCGGCATAGGCGACGACGTCGAGGGTGCTCATGACCAGTCCGGCGCCGTTGCCGATGACGCCGACCGAGCCGTTGTCGAGCTTGACGTAGTTGAGATCGAGCTCCTTGGCCCGCTGCTCCAACGGGTCGGCTGCCGAGGAGTCCTCGAACGCCGCGAGGTCGGGCTGGCGGTACATCGCGTTGCCGTCGATGGTGACCTTCCCGTCCAGGGCCACGACGCGACCGTCCCCAGTCAGGATCAGCGGGTTGACCTCGACCAGCGTGGCGTCGCACTTCACGAAGACGTCCCAGAGCTTGGCCAGCAGCTCAGCCGCTCCGTCGAGCGCCCGCTCCGGCAGCTTGGCCGCCACCGCGATCTCGTGGGCCTTGGCGAGATCGACCCCGGTCAGCGGGTCGATCGGCACCCGGGCCAGGGCATCGGGGTTAGTGGCCGCGACCTGCTCGATGTCCATCCCGCCCTCGCGAGAGACCATGGCCAGAAACGTGCGGTTGGCCCGGTCGAGCAGGTACGACGCGTAGTACTCCTCCGCGATGTCACTGGCCTGCTCGACGAGCACCTTGTGGACGGTATGGCCCTTGATGTCCATCCCGAGGATGGCGCGCGCCTTCTCCTCGGCGTCCGCGGCGTCCTCGGCGACCTGCACGCCGCCGGCCTTTCCCCGACCGCCCGTCTTCACCTGCGCCTTGACCACCACCCGGCCGCCGAGCTCCTCGGCCGCGGCGCGGGCCTGCTCGGGAGTTGTCGCCACCTTGCCGGTGGGCACCGGCACGCCGTGCCGGGCGAAGAGTTCTTTCGCCTGATGCTCGAAGAGGTCCACGGGAATCCGTTCTGGTCTGCGCTGTGGGTGATGCGGGGTCGGCGAGCAAGGTCGCAGGCGGCGCGGGGCCGCCGGAGCGCGGAGTCCGTCAGGCCACGCGCTCGCCGACGTTGGCGACCACCCACTCGACGATTTCCTTGGTGGTTGCCCCGGGGGTGAAGATCTTCGCTACCCCCATCTGCTCGAGCAGCGGCAGGTCGGCCTCCGGCACGATCCCACCACCGAAGACCACGACGTCGTCGGCGCCGCGCTCCTTGAGCAGGTCGACGACGCGTTGGAACAGGGTCATGTGGGCGCCGGATAGGACTGACAGCCCGACGGCGTCCGCGTCCTCCTGGATGGTCGTCTCCACAATCTGGTCGGGCGTCTGGTGCAGGCCGGTGTAGATCACTTCGATCCCTCCGTCCCGCAGCGCCCGCGCCACCACCTTGGCGCCCCGGTCATGACCGTCGAGACCGGGCTTGGCCACCACGACCCGGATTCGGCCTGGGCTCGTCACGTCGGAGTCCCTCCCTGCGGCGGTCGGCGGCCGGCGTTGCCGAGAGATCGTTCCCCCGGACCGGCCCGCTCCGTGGCCGAAGCTTAGCGACCAGCCGCGACGGGATGGATCCCGGGCTGTCGGGCGCGGCCGCTCGGCCGCTGGCGGGCCCCGGGCTGAGATATTGCCCACAGCCGACGACCACGTCGTCGGGACCACCGCCTCTATTACTGCCATGGGTGGCCAGATAGCGTCGCCTGGCGCGGCTCGGCGGTGCGCGGCCCGTCAAGACTCTGATCACGGTCGGGCGACGGACAACGCCGGACTGCAACCGACGCCTCGTGCCAGCAACTTCGTGCCAGCAACTTCCGGAGAGCTTCCGTGTGCCCCGCCGAGCAGGACGCAAAGTGAACCCAACGCCTGGTGCCCGCCGCTGGCGTCCGCGGGGGAATCGCCGCCCATCTCGGACCCTGCTCGTTATCGGGCTGCGCCGTGGCGGTTGGGTCCTGATGCCGGCCGTGCTGGCCGGGGCGGTAGCGGCCGCTCCGCAACCGCACTCGGTGTTGACCACAAAGCGCGCGGCTCCGGCATCGGCCCGGGCGGTCACCGCACTCGGCGGTCCCGGGCCGCTGCCGCCGGTCGGCACGGGGCCACTTGCCAGCGATGACCGGGATGACGAGCTGCGGGCGTCTCGGGCTAGCAACCGGGCCACGATATCGGCACCCCCGCCCGCGGCCGTGCCGCCACCGGCCCCGGCGTGGATGCGACCCGATGATGGGCCGATCTCCTCGTCCTACGGCGTGCGGTGGGGGCAGCTGCACGCCGGCGTTGACCTCGCGGGGCCGTATGGATCATCAATCCTGGCGGCCGGCGACGGCATCGTGACCTCGGCCGGCCCTGCCGCCGGCTATGGCAACCTCATCACGATCGCGCACCCGGACGGCACGGTGACCGCGTACGGGCACATGTCCCAGATCCTGGTGGCGGCCGGTCCGGTTCAAGCCGGGCAGCCCATCGCGCTCGAGGGGTCGGAAGGTCACTCCACCGGCCCGCACCTGCACTTCGAAGTGCGGATAGGTGACACCACCGTGGACCCGGTCCCCTGGATGGCTGCCCACGGCGTACCGATGTGACAGCAGATCGATACGACCGGCAGCGTCGAGCCGGCGCTACAGCTTCTCCACCGGGGCATAGCGCAGCAGCAGCCGCTTGACGCCGAGCTGCGCGCCGAAGTCGATGCTCGCCTCGGCGGTGGTGTCCGCTCCGGCGGTGGCGACCACCGTACCCAGGCCGAAGGTGTCGTGCGAGACCCGGTCCCCCGGCGTCAGTGCGATCACCGGGCGCAGGCCGACCCCGGCGGTGCGTCGGCCGGAGTCCACCACCCGGCGGGTGACCGCGGCCATCGCCGGCTCCGCGCCGGTGGCGGTGCGGCGCCAGTCCACCAGCTCGGCCGGCACCTCCTCTAAGAAGCGCGACGGTGGGTTGTAGGCCGTCTGCCCCCAGGCGCTGCGCACCACGGCGCGGGAGAGGTAGAGCCGCTGCCGAGCCCGGGTGATCCCGACGTAGGCGAGGCGGCGCTCCTCCTCCATCTCGGCCTGGTCGCCGAACGAGCGCAGGTGCGGAAAGACGCCGTCCTCCAGCCCAGTGAGGAAGACCACCGGGAACTCCAAGCCCTTGGCGCTGTGCAGGGTCATCAGGGTGACCACGCCGCCAGCACCGTCGTCGTCCGGGATCTCGTCGGCGTCGGCCACCAGCGAGACCTGCTCGAGGAACTCGACCACCGTGCCGTCCGGCACTCGCTCTTCGAACTCCCGGGCCACCCCGACCAGTTCCTGGCAGTTCTCGGCCCGGCCCTCGTCCTGCAGCCGGTCACTTTCGGTCAGCTCGGCCAGGTAGCCGGTTCGGTCCAGCACCGCGGTCAGGACGGCGCTCGGACCCGCGCCGGCCTCCATCTCGGCCCGCAGCTCGTCGAGCAGGCCGGAGAAGGCCCGGATCGCCGTACCGGCCCGGGTGTTCAAACCGGGGGCCTCGTCGCAGCGGTCCAGCGCCGCGGCGAACGGGATCCGCTCCCGCTCGGCCAGCGCGCTCAGGCAGGCCTCGGCCCGGTCTCCGATCCCGCGCCGCGGGGTGTTGAGGATGCGGCGCAGGCTGACGGTGTCGGTCGGGTTGGCCAGCACCCGCAGGTAGGCGAGCAGGTCGCGGACCTCCCGCCGCTCGTAGAACCGCACGCCACCGACAACCTTGTAGGGCAGGCCGACCCGGATGAACACCTCCTCGAAAACCCGGCTCTGGGCGTTGGTGCGGTAGAACACTGCGACCTGCGCCGGCGTGATGCCGTCGGCATCGCCGAGCCGGTCGACCTCGCCGGCGACGAAGGCGGCTTCGTCGTGCTCGTTGTCGGCGACGTACCCAGTGATCTTGTTGCCGCCGCCGGCGTCCGACCAGAGGTTCTTCGGCTTGCGGTTGGGGTTGCGGGCGATCACCGCGTTGGCGGCCGACAGGATGGTCTGGGTGGAACGATAGTTCTGCTCCAGCAGGATCACCCTGGCGTCCGGATAGTCCTCCTCGAACGCCAGGATGTTGCGGATGCTGGCCCCGCGAAAGGCATAGATCGACTGGTCGGCGTCCCCAACGACACAGAGCTCCGCGGGCGGTACGCCGCTGGTCGCGGCCGCCCGGACCAGCTCGCCGTCCACGGTGCGGCGCTCGCGCTGGCCCACCGAGCCGCCGACGAGCTCGCGGACCAAGACGTACTGCGCGTGGTTGGTGTCCTGGTACTCATCCACCAGCACGTGCCGGAACCGTCGCCGGTAGTGCTCGGCCACGTCCGGGAACAACTGCAGCACCGAGACGGTGGACATGATCAGGTCGTCGAAGTCCAGGGCGTTGGACTCCCGCAGCCGGCGCTGGTAGAGCGCGTACACCTCGGCCAGCTGCTTCTCGGCCACCGTGGCGGCCCGGTCGGCGCAGGTGTCGAAGTCGACCAGCTCGTTTTTCAAGTTGCTGACCTGGGCCGCCAGGACGCGGGCCGGAAAGCGCTTGGGATCCAGGTCGAGGTCGCGGGTCACCAGCGTCATCAATCGCTGGGCGTCACCTTGGTCGTAGATGGAGAAGGTCGGGCGCAGCCCCAGCCGGCGGGCCTCCGTTCGCAGGATCCGCACGCAGGCGGAGTGGAAGGTCGATACCCACATCACCCGACTAGCGGCGCGGCTGTGACGACCGACGGCCCGGTCCCCGACCGCAGCGGCCACCCGCTCCTTCATCTCGCCGGCAGCCTTGTTGGTGAACGTGATCGCCAAGATCTCGCCGGGATGTACGCCGCGCGCGGCCAGCAGGTACCCGATCCGGTGGGTGAGCACCCGGGTCTTGCCGGAGCCCGCACCGGCCACGATGAGCAGCGGACCACCCTCGTGCACGACCGCGGCTCGCTGCTGC
>JADGOU010000152.1 GCA_017882835.1 Frankiaceae bacterium
CCGGCGCACCTTCTGCCGGTACCGCTTGACGATCGGCAGCCGGCCGGCGATGGCCGCGAAGAACTCGTCGTACGACGGAGCCGGCCCCTCGAAGATCGCGAACGAGGCGATCGCCATCGACGTGTGCTGGTCGGAGTCCTCCGCGTCGAGAAAGGCGGCGTCCAGCGGGCTCATCCGGTCCATGGTCGGTCTCCTTGGCGCCCTGAGTCGGTGCCCTGATGTTGGCGCCCTGGGTTGGTGCCTGAGTCCTCGCCGCCGGATTACTGGTACGGCTGCGGGCCGCCGCGCACCCGGCGCCGGGGAACCGGTGGTGGTTGAGGATGACGCAACAGCGGCAAGATCAGCACTACGCCGGTGAGAAACCCGATGACGTGCGCCAGGTAGGCGACGCTGCTCCCGGCGGCGAGCCCGGCCCCCTGCACGTAGGCGTACTGCAGCAGGAACCACGAGCCGAGCACCAGCCACGCCGGCAGCGGCACCGGGATGAAGAACAGGAACGGCAGCAGGCTCACCACCCGGGCTCGGGGATAGAGGAAGAGGTACGCGCCCAGTACCCCGGCAATCGCGCCGGACGCGCCGACCAGCGTGGTGGTGGACTCCGGGGCGTAGCTGGCGTAGCCGTACGCCGCGACGTAGCCACAGATGAGGTAGAAGCCCAGGTAGCGCAGCCGGCCCAGCCGGTCTTCGATGTTGTTGCCGAAGACGAACAGGAAAAGCATGTTGCCCAGCAGGTGCAGCCACCCGCCGTGCAGAAACATCGAGAACAACACCGACAGGACCGGCGACTTCTCATAGTTCGGCCGCACCGCAAGACATCCGGGCTGGCCGGCCGCGTCGGTGCTCGCCGGACCGTACGTCGTCGGCAGCTGCTCGTTGCTGATCAGCTCCTTGGGAATCGCGGCGTACCGATGGAAGAACGCCTGCTGCTGGCACACCTGCTCGGTGCTGCTCCCGCCGGAGAGCCCCGCGCTCGCCACCGGCGTCAGCAGGAACACCACCACGTTGATGGCGATCAGCGCATAGGTCACGACCGGAGTGCGCCGAACCGGGTTGCGGTCGTAGATGGGCAGAACCACGGTGAAACTCCCGGGCCGGTACGTCGGGGGGTGCCTTACCCTGACAGACCTGGGGGGTCAGGGACGCGGTGTCAGCAGACCCGCAGCACGGCCGCACCGTTGACCCGGTCGGCGGCTAGGTCCCGCAGCGCCGCGTCGGCCCGGTCCAGCGGGTACGGCGTGGTGTGCACAGTGATCGGGATGCCCGCCGCGGCGGCCAGGAACTCCTCGCCGTCGCGCCGGGTGTTCGCGGTCACCGAGCGCAGCTGCCGTTCACCGAACAGGTGGCGCTGGTAGTTCAGCACCGGAACGTCGCTGAGGTGAATGCCGGCGATCGCCAGAGTGCCGCCGCGGTCGAGTGCGGCCAGGGCCACCGGCACCAGCGTCCCGACGGGTGCGAAGAGGATGGCCGCGTCCAGGGGCTCGGGCGGGGCGGCGGTAGCCTCCCCCACCGAGGCCACGCCGAGGTCGAGCGCCAGCTGGCGCGCGGCGGCCGAGCGGGTCAGCACGTGCACGGTGGCCCCCTCGGCCAGTGCCACCTGCGCCGCCAGATGCGCCGAGGCACCGAAGCCGTAGATGCCCAGCCGACCGCCGGTGGGCAGCGCCGCCCGCCGCAGCGCCCGGTACCCGATGATCCCGGCGCACAACAGCGGGGCGCCCTGCTCGTCGGTGAACGCCGCCGGGATCGGGTAGGCGTAGTCCTCGGCGACGACGGCATACTCGGCGTACCCGCCGTCGTCGTCCCAACCGGTGAACCGGGGAGCCAGGCAAAGGTTCTCCGCGCCGCCGCGGCAGAACCGGCAGCTTCCGCAGGTGTGCCGCAGCCAGGCGATGCCGACTCGCTCCCCGACGCCGAACCGGGTCGAGCCCGCGCCGAGCGCGTCCACCTCACCGACGATCTCGTGCCCGGGTACGACGCCGGGGCGGCGGGCCGGCAGGTCGCCTTCGGCCAGGTGCAGGTCGGTGCGGCAGACGCCGCACACCCGGACGCGGACCCGCAGCTCGCCCGGTGCCGGGGTCGGGACCTGGCGGTGAACCGCCCGTACCCCTGGCCGGTCGACCACCCAAGCCCGCATCTGCCTCGCCATGGTGTGCCACTGTAGGGCCGCTGCCTGAGCACGGTTCTGAACCAACGGCGCCGGCTGCGCGACCCTGCTGTCACACTGCCGCTGTCACACTCAGCCGCTGTCACACTGAGCCGATCGGACCAGCGGCTCAACCCAGGACGGATCGACGAGGGAGCACGGCGATGGCAGACGTGGCGAGGACATCGGGACGGCAAGCATGACCAAGGTCACCCAGCCGCTGCGCGACGAGCACCAAGCGATGCATGCCAAGATCGCCGTGATCCGCCGGGTCGCCGACGAGGTCAGCGACACCCCGGGTCCGGACGTCGCAGCCGGGGTCGAGGAGATCTACGCGTTTCTCAGCCACGAGCTCGGATCGCACTCCCGCGCCGAAGAGGAAGTGCTCTACCCGATGGTCGCCACCGCGCTGGGGTCGGTCAACGCCACCGCGACGATGATCGCCGACCACGTCCGGCTGAGCGGGCTCACCGCCGAGCTAGACACGTTGCGGACCCGGCTGAGCTCCGGCAACCCCTTGCCTCCCGAGGACGTCACGTCCCTGCGGCGAGTGCTCTATGGGCTGCACGCCCTGGTGTCGGTGCACCTGATGAAGGAAGAAGAGGTCTACCTCCCGATCCTGGACGAGTACCTCAACCCCGACCAGGCCAGGGCCATGTACGCCGACATGCAGCGGGTCGAGGCCGAGCACCCAGCGCAGGCGGCGTCCAGCTGATCGTCGGTTATCGGGACCGGTCGGCGGCCGGCCAGGCGCTGGCCCGGCTGCTGGCGACGTACGCCGGCCGACCGGACGTGACGGTGCTCGGGTTGCCTCGCGGTGGCGTACCGGTCGCACGCCCCGTCGCCGATGCGCTGGGTGCGGAGCTGGACGTCCTGGTCGTCCGCAAGCTCGGCGTACCGTGGCACGAGGAGCTGGCCATGGGAGCCGTGGCCAGTGGGGGCCTGCGCGTGCTTGATCCCGAGGTGATCGCTGCGGCCGGTGTCGATTCGGCCGAGGTGGAGGCCGTCACCGACCGCGAGCGGCTGGCGGTCGAGCGCGGCGACGCTGACTATCGGGCTGGTCGGCCGCCGGCGCACGTCCGCGACCGGTGCGTGATCCTCGTCGACGACGGGCTGGCGACCGGGTCCACCATGCTGGCGGCCGTCAGCGCGGTTCGGCTGGCCGGGCCGGCCCGCGTCGTCGTCGCCGTACCGGTCGGCTCGGCCTCGGCGTGTGAGCTGCTCGCCACCGAGGCCGACGAGCTGGTCTGTCCGCTGCGCCCGCAACCGTTCGTCGCCGTCGGCGCCTGGTACGACGACTTCGGGGCCACCAGCGACGACGAGGTCCGCCGGTTGCTTCGCGGGGAGTAGACCGCTCCGGCGTGGCCTGGCACGATTCCCGCGGAGGTGGCAGCGCGATGTCCGACGGCACGATCGGGGATGGCGGGGCGGCCGAGCCCAGGCCGAGCCCGGTAGTCGAGCCGGCTGAGGTAGTCGAGCCAGCTGAGGTGGTCGAGCCAACTGAGGTGGTCGAGCCAACTGAGGTGGTCGAGCCGGCTGAGGTGGTCGAGCGGCCGTCGACGGAACTCGTGGCCCGCCCCGTCGCCCCGCCGGCTACCTCCCGCCGGTCATCTTCCCGCCGGTCATCGCGCGAGCTGCTGCGCCGGCTCGGCAACCGGCTGCCGCAGTTGGCGGCGCACCGGGCCGTGGTTGCGGCCGTGCCGGCGGCCACCGTCGCGGCCGGGCTTGCGGTCCGGCTCGTTGTCGACCGACTGCGGGATGGCGGGACCCCGACGGCCGAGAGTCGGCCGGAAGTTCCTGTCCCGCTCGTCGTCATTGGGTACGTCGTCCAGCACCGGATAGTCGTCCAGCACCGGATAGATGTCGTCCACCACGTGGTCCACCACGTCGGCGCCCCCTGACGGCGAGCACTCCGACCCCGGACCGCTGTTCCCCCAAGCGAGTGGCGAGCCGAGCGGACCGTCGATCAGTCGTCGTCGAGGTGGTGCCACAGCCAGCGAATGAGCAACAGCAGGGCCTGCGTGGCAGCCGCCGGACCCGCCATCCGCTTCAACACCGGCCCGCCGGCGGTTCTAATCAGGTCGATCGGGGCGGCCTGGCGGTGCCGCGTGACCTTGCGCGGTGCCGCTGGCGGTGCAGGTGCGGGGGCCGGAGCAGGCGCCGGTGTCGGCTCGCGTCGGCGTCGGGTGGAAGGGCGGACTCGGCCGGCGTCGCGACCTCCCGGCGGCGCGGCCGCGGGCGCGGGGCCGGTTCCACCGGACCGGAGTGCGGCTGCACGATCTCCTCGGCCAGGCAGCGGGCGAACTGGCCGATCAGCTTGCGGCCGACGTCGGCCATTACCGCCGGCCGAACTGCGCCGGCTTGCCGGTGATCGCGAGATCCGTAGGAACGTCACAGCGGGTGGCGGCGCCGACTTGGCGGAGCCTCGACGTCACGGTCGCGGCCGCCGTACTGACGGCTCCTCCGTTGTGGATTCGTAGCGGTGGGGGGACTCGAGGAGGTCCGTGACGGCGGTCAGGTCGGCCGGGGTGTCGATGTCCGCCGGGCTCGCCACGTCGTCGCAGGCTACGGCGGTGACGAGCGCCGGTCGCGCGCGCAGGAAGGTCCGGGCGCCCCGGTCGCCGACCGCCGCCCCGGCCACCTGCCCCCAGACGGCGCGGTCCAGCAGGACGGGGTTGCGCTGCTCGCCGTGGTAACTCGCCACCGCGACCGCCGCTCCGCTTCGCCAGGCCTCGATCAGCCGGCGCACCGCCGCCGGCGCCACCACCGGCTGGTCCACCAGGGCGATCACTGTCGCCCCGCAGTCCGCGGCCGGAGTGGCCTCGAGCGCCGCCAGGCCGGCCCGCAACGACGAGCCCATCCCGGTGCGCCAGTCCGGGTTGGCCACCACGGTCGCGCCGGCGAGGTCGGCGCGGCTGCGGACCTCGTCGGCCGCCGCGCCGAGGACTACCGCGACCGGGCGGCAGCCGGCCGTCGCCAGCAGGCGGATCCCGCGCTCGACCAGCAGGCTGCCGCCGACCGACACCAGCGCCTTCGGCTGCCCGAGCCGGCTGCCGCCGCCCGCCGCGAGCAGCAGGCCGGCAACCGCAGGCTCATGCGTCACGGGGCGACCAGCCGATCGCGGTGGATCTCCCCGGCGGTCTCGGTCAGCGGCCGCCCGGTGCCCCCCCAGCGGTGCTGAGTGATCTCGGCGGCGATGGAGACGGCGGTCTCCTCCGGTGTTCGGGCACCGATGTCCAACCCGATCGGCGAGGCCAGCCCGGCCAGCTCCGCGTCGGTGAGACCGATCTCCCGCAGTCGCGCCAGCCGGTCGGAGTGGGTACGCCGACTGCCCATCGCCCCGACGTAGGCCGCGTGGGTGCGCAGCGCGACCTCCAACAGCGGTACGTCGAACTTCGGGTCGTGGGTGAGCACGCAGATCACCGTGCGGCGGTCCACCGGCGTGCGCGCCAGGTAGCGGTGTGGCCACTCGACCACGACCTCATGCGCCTCCGGAAAACGCCTCGCGGTGGCGAAGACCGGCCGGGCGTCGCAGACCGTGACCCGGTAGCCGAGGAAGACCCCGATGCGGGCCACCGCGGCGGCGAAGTCGATGGCGCCGAAGACCAGCATCCGGGGCGGCGGCGCGAACGACTGGACAAAGACGGTGACGTCCTCCATCCGACGCTCCCCGTGCGCGCCGTAGTGACGTTCTGCGGTCTGCCCCTGCTCCAGCAAGCCACGGGCGTCGGCGACCACCGCCACGTCCAGGCCGGTGGCGCCGAGCGTGCCGGCCACCCGGTCCGGCCACACCGCGAGCTTGGCGCCGACTGTCCCGGCCCCCGAGATGACGGTGGCGACGGCCACCGGCTGCTCGGCCGCGACCGCGGCCAGCACCTCGCCCACCAGCGGGTCCCCGGCCGAGTCGACCGGCTCGATGAACAGCGTGATCACTCCGCCGCAGGTCAGGCCCACCGCAAACGCGTCATCGTCGCTGTAGCCATAGGTCTGCAGCAATGGCTTGCCGCTCGCCAAGACGGACTGCGCCACGTCGTACACAGCGCCCTCGACGCAACCCCCGGAGACGCTGCCGACCACCTCGCCGGTGTCGTCGACCGCCATCGACGTACCCGGCGGTCGGGGCGCGCTGTTGCTGACGGCAACGACCGTGGCCAGCGCGTGCCGGGTGCCCGCGGCCTGCCAACGGCGCAGCTCGCCGAGGATGTCACGCACGCGTGTCCTCCGTGATCGACTGATCGGGAGCGGCTGATCTCTCGGCGCTGGCCACGCTCACTCCGGCAACGACGGCCGCCAGGCGCTCGAGCGCGGCCAGGCTGTGCCCCTCGACGAAGTCGTCAACGTGCGGCAGGGCAGCGGCCATCCCGGCGGCGGTCGGCGCATAGCCGGGTCGAGACTTGTGCGGATTGGCCCAGACCACCCGGTGGGCGAGCCGCTGCAGCGGGGTCATCTGCGCGCCCAGGACAGCGGGGTCGCCGCAGTCCCAGCCGTCGGAGAGCACCACCACAACGGCTCCCCGGGCCAGGCCGCGCCGCCCACCTGACGGTGGGCTAGGGCTTGGGCTCCGAGGCCGACGCCGACGGCGACACGTCCGGCCGCCAATTCTCCCACTGCGCACACGTCTAGTGTGGTAGTCGTACATCGTGGTGCGGACTCAGATCTCGCTCACTATCGGGGAACGGCGACTGCTCAACAAAGTGGCGGCTCGCACGGGTCGCTCTATCTCTGCCCTGATCCGAACTGCAGTTGAGGCCAGTACGGCGCAGAGCGCTCCAGTGATGATGACCTGGCCTGCATGCGTCGGGCCTTAGTGGTCGGAGCCGGAAGTTCGTAGGGATCGTCGCACGACAGGAAGGGAGCCTGGCCAGCTTCACCCGGCTACGGCTCAGCCGGTACGGCGTGTCGCGGTCGCGTCCGATGCCGACGGCGGGTGAAGGCGCTCGGGGCAACCAGCTTCACCCGGCTACGACACAGTCAAGTCCTGC
>JADGOU010000007.1 GCA_017882835.1 Frankiaceae bacterium
GGTGACCGCTTTCCCGCGGCGTCCCGGGCTCGCCCCCATTGACCGACCGGGAGCACTAGACCCTCGTGGCAACCAAGATCAAGCTGATGCGCCTGGGCAAGATGCACGCGCCGTACTACCGGATCGTCGTCGCCGACGCCCGCACCAAGCGGGACGGTCGCTCGATCGAGACGATCGGCAAGTACCACCCCAAGCACGACCCTTCGGTCGTCGAGGTCAACTCCGAGCGGGCGCAGTACTGGCTCGGCGTCGGGGCCCAGCCCACCGAGGCGGTGGCCGCCATCTTCCGGGTGACCGGTGACTGGCAGCGGTTCCGCGGTGAGCCGGCGCCCCCACCGATGCTGATGGCGGCGCCCAAGCCGGACAAGAAGGCGGCGTTCGAGGCGGCGTCGCGCGCGGCGGCCGGCGAGTCCGACCGGACGGCCACCACGCCGCGGACAGCTCGCAAGACCGCGGACAAGCCGGCGGCTCCGGCCGCCGATGCCCCCGCCGATGCCCCCGTCGCGGCCGCCGATGCCTCGGCCGCCGATGCCTCGACCGCCGGCGCTGTCGGGCCGGAGGCTTCGGTCGAGCCGGTAACGTCCGCCCCAACGACGTCCGCCCCAACGACGTCCGCGCCCACGGAGGAGTAAGTGCTCGAGGCCGCGCTGGAGCACCTCGTCAAGGGCATCGTCGAGCACCCCGACGATGTTGAGGTGGACTCGCGGACCAACCGCCGGGGCCAGACGCTGGAAGTCCGTGTGCACCCGGACGACCTGGGCAAGGTGATCGGTCGAGGGGGACGCACTGCCCGGGCGTTGCGGACGGTGATCACCAGCATCGGTGGCAAGGGCATCCGGGTCGACGTCGTGGATACTGACGAGGTCCACTGACTCCAGGCGATGACGGCTCAGCGAGGCGACGCCCGGTGGAGGTGACCATCGGGCGGCTAGGCCGAGCGCACGGGCTGCATGGTGAGGTCGCGGTCGAGATCCGTACCGACGACCCGGACACCCGGTTCGCCCCGGGGTCAGTGCTGGCGACCGACCCGGCCGGGCGCGGGCCGCTGACCATCACCGCAACCCGCCCCCACCGCGGTCGGCTGCTGGTGACGTTCGCCGAGGTGGCCGACCGCACCGCTGCCGAAGCGCTGGCGGGGACGCTGCTGGTGCTCGACATCACCGCCTTGCCGCCGCCGAACGACCCGGACGAGTTCTACGACCACCAGCTGATCGGGTTGGCCGCGGTGACGGTCGACGGCCACGCCTTGGGTGCGGTGGCCGACGTGCTGCACCTGCCCGGCGGTGACGTACTGGCCGTGCATCGCCCCGCCACCCCGGAGCTGCTGGTGCCGTTTAGGGCGGCGATCGTGCCGGAGGTGGACCTACTCAAGGGCCGGGTCGTCATCGACCCGCCGCCGGGTCTGCTCGAGCTCGCCGAGCGCCCGGCCGGCCCAGAGGCGGCCGGCTGATGCTCCTCGACGTCATCACGATCTTTCCGGAGTACCTACGCGCGCTGGACGTCTCGCTGCTCGGCAAGGCCCGCGAGCGCGGTCTGCTGCAGGTGCGCGTGCACGACCTGCGCGACTGGGCGACGGGTCCGCACCGCAGCGTCGACGACACGCCGTACGGCGGCGGCCCGGGCATGGTGATGCGCCCCGAACCGTGGGCGGCGGCGCTGGCCGCGGTCCTGGCGACCGGGGGACTGGCTGGGCCGGGCGCCGCCCCGGCCGCGCGGGAACCCGGAGCAAATCCGCGGTTGGTCGTGCCCACCCCGAGCGGAAAACTGTTCACTCAGCAGACCGCCGCCGAGCTGGCCGCCGAACCGTGGCTGGTCTTCGCCTGCGGCCGCTACGAGGGGATCGACGCTCGGTTGGTCGAGGTGGCCGCCGAGTCCCTGCGCGTCGACGAGCTCTCCATCGGCGACTACGTGCTGGCCGGGGGCGAGGCCGCCACCCTGGTGATCGTCGAGGCGGTCACCAGACTGCTGCCCGGCGTGGTCGGGAACGCGGTCTCCGTCACCGATGACTCCTTCGCCGCAGGCGGCATGGTGGGTCTGCTGGAGGGACCGGTCTACACCCGACCGCCGGAGTGGGCCGGGCGGTCGGTGCCGGCCGTACTGCGCGCCGGTGACCACGCCGCCGTGGCGCGGTGGCGCCGGGAGCAGGCGCTGCGGCGGACCGCGGCGCGTCGCCCGGATCTGATTGCCCAGCTGGACTCTGGCGCGCTGTCCGACCGGGACCGCGCTGCCCTCGCCGGAAGCGATCAGCCCGGTTAGCCGCGGCAAGCGGCGCTGTGGCACAGTTGGAGGCTGCCCCCAGCGAAAGCAGCCCTGTCCAGGTCGGGCATGGCGTCGCTTGGCGCTGGTGCGGCAACCCCCGTATCGCCAGTCCTGACGATCCCGACCGCGCCGTCCGCGGGCGCTGCAGCACGAGGAAGCGACGAAAGCATGCATACCTTGGACATCCTCGACGCCGCCTCGATGCGCAGTGACGTGCCGGACTTTCGCCCCGGGGACACCCTGAAGGTCCACGTGCGGGTCGTGGAGGGCAACCGGGAACGCGTCCAGATCTTTCAGGGCGTGGTGATCCGCCGGCAGGGGGGCGGAGTGCGCGAGACCTTCACAGTTCGCAAGGTAAGCTTCGGGGTTGGCGTCGAGCGCACCTTTCCGGTGCATACTCCGATTGTGTCCAAGATCGAGGTCGTCACCCGCGGCGATGTCCGGCGCGCCAAGCTGTACTACCTGCGTGACCTGCGCGGCAAGAAAGCGAAGATCAAGGAGAAGCGATACACGGTCCGCGGCTGACCGGGTGCACACTCACCCAGTCGCCCGGCCAGTCGCCGCCCTGGCGACCGGTGGCGCTGAGCAGGCAGGGAGCTTTGTGACCGAGGACGGACGCGGCTCTCCGGTCGACTCCAGCGACCGAGGCGCGGCAACGGCCGCTGCCGGCGACCAGCCACCGCGGGCCAAGCGCGGGTCGTTTCTGCGTGAGCTGCCGTTTCTGCTCCTGGTGGCGTTTCTGCTCGCCCTGCTGATCAAAGCGTTCCTGGTGCAAGCGTTCTACATCCCGTCCGGTTCGATGGAACGCACCTTGCTGATTGGCGACCGGGTGCTGGTCAACAAGGTCGTCTACCGCATCCGTGACGTACATCGCGGCGAGGTCGTGGTGTTCAAGGGTCCGGACACCTGGGCGCCCGAGGTGGTTCTCCCCGAGGGCAACGGCGTCCAGCGGGCGTTGCGTGGGCTGGCCCGGGTGATCGGCGTCGGGCCGCCCGGCGAGAAGGACTTCATCAAGCGGGTGGTCGGCCTGCCGGGGGACACCGTCACCTGCTGCACAAACGGTCAGGTGACGGTGCAGGCCCCTGGCCAGCCGCCAGTGGCGCTGGACGAGCCCTACCTTTACGACAACAACCCGCCGCCGGAGCGCGCCTTCCCACCGGTGACGGTGCCACCGGGGCAGTTGTGGGTGATGGGTGATCACCGCGGGGCCTCGGCCGACTCCCGGGCGCATGCGGCCGACCGCTACCAGGGAACTGTTGCTGCCACCGACGTCATCGGCCGCGCCTTTGTCCGGGTCTGGCCGCCTTCGCGCCTAGCGGCGCTGTCGGTGCCGGCCACCTTCTCCCACGTGCTGGCCGCCGGCGGGTCCACGGCGCCGTACGCCGCTGGGCTCGCCGTCGCGCTGCCGATGGGGGCGCTCGGGCGACGTCGCCGCCAGCATGCCCGGCACCGGCGGCAACCAGCCGCGCACCGCTGACTCGCCGCGCCAGAGCCGGCCAATTGGTCCGGGCGCGCTGGACGGAAGGGGTAGCGGCACCACTCGGTGCCGGCCGGACCGCAGTAGCAGCCGCTCGCCGGCTGGGCCAACGCCCGGCCGGTCAGTCGTAGGCTCGTCAGCGCCATGGCCTTCGACATCGCCCGCAGCACGGTGCCGCGCGACGCCGGCCTCTGGAGGTATGAGCGGGCGCTGCGGCGGCGTGGCTTTCCGCATGTGGCCGGGGTGGACGAGGCCGGCCGGGGCGCCTGCGCCGGCCCCTTGGCGGTGGCCGCCGTGGTGCTGCCGGCGGGTCGTCGCGGGCGGGTACCGGGATTGGCCGACTCCAAGCTGCTGACCCCGGCCGCCCGCGAGGAGGTGTATGCCGAAGTCGCCGACCGGGCGCTGGCCTGGTCGGTGGTGCTGGTACCGCCAGCCGAGATCGACCGCGCCGGGCTGCACGTCTGTAACGTGGCGGGCATGCGCCGCGCGGTGGCGGCGTTGCGCCTGCGACCGTCATACGTGCTGACCGACGGATTCCCGGTCCGCGGTTTCGGGGCACCCAGCCTGGCGGTCTGGAAGGGGGACCAGGTCGTGGCGGCGATCGCGGCCGCCTCGGTCGTTGCAAAGGTGACTCGCGACCGGCTGATGATCGCGCTGCACAGCCACCAGCCGCGCTACGACTTCGCCCAGCACAAGGGGTATGTCACTCCTGAGCACACCGCGGCTCTGCAGCGGCACGGACCCTGCCCGGACCACCGGTTCTCCTACGTTAACGTCGCCCGGACGGTCCCGCGATCGTCGAGTCCGGCGGTCGGTCTCCCGGCGTACGCCGGGCCTCGTCCGTCGCGGGACCGGCTGGCGACCGCCGCGGTCGTGGGCGAAACGCCGCCGGCGCAGTGGGTGAGACACAATGCGGTCATGGCCGAGGAGACCGCGACATGAGGGCTCGCACCGGCAGGCGCGACCTGAGGGCTCGCACCGGCAGGCGCGTCCTGAGGACCCGCAGCGAAGGCGCGCCATGAGTGCCGAGGACCTCGAGAAGTACGAAACCGAGATGGAGCTGCAGCTCTACCGGGAGTACCGCGACATCGTCCGCCAGTTCGCCTATGTGGTCGAGACCGAACGGCGCTTCTACCTTGCCAACTCCGTCGATCTGCAGGTGCGCAACGTCGGCGGGGAGACCTACTTCGAGTTGGCCATGTCCGATGCCTGGGTGTGGGACATGTACCGACCGGCTCGCTTCGTCAAGCACGTCCGGGTCGTGACTTTCAAGGACGTCAACGTCGAGGAGTTGGAGAAGACCGACCTGGAGCTGCCGGGCGAGCGCACCCCCTTTGGTGGGTAGGAGCCCACCAGCCGACGAGGAGGCCGCATCAGCCCGACCCCGAACCAGCCGGGTAGCGAGAACGACCCAGCGGCGAGCACCGGGCCGAGCCCCCGGGTGGGTGATCGCGCCACCGAGCGGACCGACAGCGCCTCGTAGTCCACAGGGCGGCCGGCACTGACCGAGCCGTCCCCAGATGTCGGCCGACCACCGTTCGCCCACCGCCCGCTCCGCATGCTCGAGGGCGGACGGAAGGTGGTGACCGATGCACGCCAAGGACGCGCTGGGACGGTACGGCGAGGACGTCGCCGTGCGGCACCTGCTCGACGCCGGTTGGCAAGTGTTGGAGCGCAACTGGCGGTGCCGGGTGGGCGAGATCGACATCGTGGCCCGGGACGGCGGGGTGTTGGTGTTCTGCGAAGTGAAGACTCGCTCCAGCGCCTTATTCGGCGTTCCGGCCGAGGCGGTGCGCCCCGCCAAGGTGCGCCGGATCCGGGCGCTGGCGTGCCACTGGCTGGCCGATCGTCGCCGCGAAGCTGGTGCCGGAGACAGTGGCCGCGGCCTCGATAGCTGTGACCTGGCCGACCTCAGCGGCGACGTCGAGCTCCGCTTTGACGTCCTGAGCGTGCTGTGCCCGAGCCAGCAGGCGACCCAGGTAGAGCATCTACGCGGGGCGTTCTAATGCCGCTGGCCCGCACTCTGGCGGTAGCCCTGGTCGGGGTGGAGGGCCGACTGGTCGAGGTGGAGGCCGACCTGGCCCAAGGCCTGCCCGGGCTTACCCTTATCGGCCTGCCGGACACCTCGTTGCAGGAGGCGCGCGACCGGATCCGCGCCGCCATCGTCAACAGCGGCGAGTCGTGGCCGCAGCGACGGATCACCCTCGGGCTGTCCCCAGCCAGCCTGCCCAAGCGCGGGAGCAGCTTCGATCTGGCGATGGCCATCGCGGTGCTGGCGGCCGCCGGTGTGGTGCCAACCGCGTTGCTGGCGGACACCGTGCTGGTGGGGGAGCTCGGCCTGGACGGCCGGGTGCGACCGGTGCGCGGCGTGCTGCCGGCCGTGCTGGCCGCTGCGGCCGCCGACGTACGGCGGGTGGTCGTCGCCAGCGCCAACGCCGCCGAGGCGGCGCTCGTCCCCGACGTACGTGTCGTCGCCGTGGCCACCTTGCGCGAGCTGCTCGACTACCTGCGGCATGGCCACCTCCCGGCCCGAGCCGATGCGGTCACGACGCCGGCCGCACCACTGGCCGCTGACGCCGACGAGCGCCGCGAGCTCGACCTCGCCGACGTGGTAGGCCAGCCGGTTGGGCGAGCGGCCGTAGAGGTGGCCGCGGCCGGCGGGCATCACCTGCTGCTGCTCGGTGACCCCGGCGCGGGCAAGACCATGCTCGCCGAGCGACTGCCCGGACTGCTGCCGCCGCTGGACCGGGAGGCCGCCCTCGAAGTCACTGTGGTGCACTCGGTGGCCGGCGTGCTGCCGCCGGGTTGCCCACTGATCACCCGCCCGCCGTACCGTGACCCCCACCACACCGCCACCGTGGCGGCGTTGGTCGGGGGTGGGTCAACACTGGCCCGCCCCGGCGCGGTCAGCCTGGCGCACCGCGGTGTGCTGTTCCTCGACGAGGCGCCGGAGTTCTCCACGGGCGTGCTGGACGCGCTGCGTCAGCCGCTGGAGTCCGGCCGGGTCACCATCGCCCGCTCGGCCGGGACGACGTGCTTTCCGGCTCGGTTCACCCTCGTGCTCGCGGCGAACCCGTGCCCATGTGGGGCGCCCAGCGGCCCGGCCGGGCGGTGCACCTGCTCGGCGGCGGTCAAACGGCGCTACCTGGCCAAGATGTCCGGGCCGCTGCTCGACCGGATCGACCTGCAGGTCGAGCTGTCGGCGGTGACCCGCCTGGAGCTGCTTGCCGACCGAGGCAACATTGAACCCTCCGCGCGAGTCGCCGACCGGGTCCGCGCCGCCCGCCAGCGCACCGCTGCTCGGTACGCCGGGACACCGTGGCGGACCAACGCCGAAGTGCCCGGACAGGAGCTGCGGCGCCGATGGCCCCCGGAACCGAGGTCGATGCGGCCGGTCGAGCGCGCGCTTGGCGACGGCCGGCTGTCCGCCCGGGGTTTGGATCGCGTTCTTCGCATTGCCTGGACCATCGCCGATCTCGACGGTCGTGGTCGGCCCGGGGTGGCCGAGGTCGACCGGGCGGTCGGACTGCGGCTGCGGGCGGCGGCGTGACGCCGCCAGTGGTGCGCTGGCCGGAGCGCCTGGCCCGGGCGGCGCTCAGCCGGGTGGTGGAGCCCGGTGAACTCGCCATCGGTAGGTTGGTGGCCGCGCACGGCGCGGAGGCCGCCTGGTTCGCCGTTCGGTCCCGGGATCCGGCGGTGGGCGCCGAGGTGCTGGCGCTGACCCGCGCTCGGGTGGATGCCGCCCGGCCGGAGCAGGACCTGGCTGCGCTGGATGCGTGGGGCGGCCGGCTGGTGTGTCCGGGCGACGACGAGTGGCCGCGCGGAGCGGACGATCTCGGCGACGCGCGGCCGCTCGGGCTGTGGGTGCGCGGGCGGCAGCAGCTGGGCGAGGCGTGCGGACGCGCGGTGGCGATCGTCGGCGCGCGGGCAGCAACCGGGTATGGCGAGCATGTCGCCGGTGAGTGGTCGGCACAGCTGGCCGAAGCCGGCCGGGCGGTGCTGTCCGGGGCGGCGTACGGCATCGACGGCGCGGCGCATCGCGGGGCGCTCGCGGTCGCCGGCGAGACGATTGCGGTGCTGGCCTGCGGCGTGGACGTCCCGTATCCGCGTGGCCACGACGCCTTGCTGGCCCGAATCGCGGAGCAGGGTCTCGTTGTCAGCGAGTGGCCGCCGGGTTGTGCGCCGATGCGCCACCGGTTCCTAACCCGTAACCGGGTGATCGCTGCGGCGACATCCGGGACCGTCGTGGTGGAGGCGGCCGCGCGCAGTGGTTCGCTCAACACCGCCCGCAGTGCCCTGCGGCTCGACCGGGCGGTGATGGTGGTGCCCGGACCGGTGACCTCGGCCATGTCCGTCGGGTCCAATGCGCTGCTGCGGACAGAGGGCGTTCGAGCAGTCGGGTCGGTGGCCGACATCGTCGAGGAGGTGGGTCGACTTGGTGCGGACCTGGCTCCGCCGGTGCGCGGACTGACCACCGACCGGGACGCCCTGTCGGCGACGGTGGCGCGGGTGCTGGACGCCGTCCCGGTGCGATCCGCCCGCGGAGCGGCCAGCATCGCCAAAGCCGCCGGCGTGGATGTCAACGTGGTGCTGGGCTGCCTGGGACCGCTGGAGCTCGAGGGGCTGATCGAGCGCTCTGGCGGCGGCTACCGACTTGGTCCGGTCGGGCGGCCGGCGGCTGAGGCCCGGCGCGCCGAGGCAGCCGGTGCTTGACCGTGCTGCGACGCTCGCCCACCGTGGGAGGCTGTGCCTGCTAGCCACGCCCCCGTGCGCCGCCCGCGGCGTCCGGCACCGCGCCCGGCGGACCTGGCGCCCGCCAGCGCCGCCGCCGTCGAGGACTTCCGGCGACACCTCGCCGCCGAGCGCGGGCTGTCCACGCACACGGTGCGGGCCTACGTCGCGGACGTCTGCGGGCTGCTAGAGCACGCCGATCGGATGGGGGTCGATGATCCGGCCGGTCTCGGCATCGTGAACCTCCGCAGCTGGTTGGCCCGACAGCGGGCGAGCGGCAGTTCGCGAGCCACATTGGCGCGGCGGGGGGCGTCGGCCCGGGCCTTCACGGCGTTCGCGGCGCGCCGGGGGATAATGGCGAGCGATCCGGGTGGTGCCTTGGGCACCCCCCGAGCACAGTCGACGTTGCCCGAGGTGCTGCAGCCGGCTCAGGCGCACGCACTGTTCGCCGATTCCTCGGACAGTGATGCGGCTGGGCCCGACCATGTGGCCCGATGCGTGCGGCGTCGAGACGACGCGGTGCTCGAGCTGCTTTACGCCACCGGTGTTCGGGTCGGCGAGCTGTGCGGGCTGGACGTGGACGATGTCGACCTCGGTCGTCGAGTGGTGCGCGTATTGGGCAAAGGCGCCAAGGAGCGGAGCGTGCCGTTCGGCGTGCCGGCCGGCCGGGCAGTAGCCAACTGGCTTCGGGACGGTCGCTCGGTCCTGGCCACGACGAGCAGCGGGCCGGCGCTTCTTCTGGGTCGTCGGGGTGGCCGGCTCGACCCGCGCACGGTGCGGCGGGTGGTCCATGACCGACTCGCCGGCGTCCCCGGGGCGCCGGATCTCGGTCCGCACGGCCTGCGGCACAGCGCGGCGACGCACCTGCTCGAAGGCGGTGCGGATCTCCGTAGCGTTCAGGAGTTGCTTGGTCACGCTACGCTAAAGACGACGGAGATCTATACGCACGTCTCCGGCGAGCGACTGAAGGCGAGCTATGATCGCGCCCATCCCCGAGCCTGATCGCTCGGGTGACGCTGCGACCGGGCGCCGGCCAGCTCGAGCCTTGCGCAGCCGCCGGCCGCAACTGCCGGACGAGGACCGAGCGGCGGCTGATCTGGCTACCGCCACGCTGTGGCGGCAGTACAAGGACACCGCCGACAGCGCCCTGCGAGACCGACTGATCCTGCACTACTCGCCGCTGGTCAAGTATGTGGCCGGCCGGGTCGGGGTGGGCCTGCCGCCCAACATTGAGCACGCCGACCTGGTCTCGTACGGCATCTTCGGTCTGATCGACGCGATCAAGAAGTTCGACCTTGCTCGGGAGATCAAGTTCGAGACATACGCGATCAGCCGGATCAAGGGCGCGATCATTGATGAGCTACGCGCGATCGACTGGATCCCGCGGTCGGTCCGGCACAAGGCCCGCGAGGTCGAGCGCGCCTACGCCACCCTGGAGGGGCGACTGCGGCGTACCCCCACCGATGGCGAGGTCGCGGGCGAGCTTGGGATCGCGATGGAAGATCTGCATGCGATCTTCAGTCAGGTGTCCTTCGTCAACGTCATCGCCTTGGATGAACTGCTCAACGCTGGCGGCGAGCGGGGCGACAAGCTGACGCTGGGCGACACCCTGGAGGACGCTAAGGCAGAGGATCCGGTCGCGGCCTTCGAGAAGGAGGAGACCAAGCACCTGCTCGCCCGCGCGATCAACACGCTGCCCGAACGCGAGAAGATTGTCGTTACCCTGTACTACTACGAGGGCCTGACGCTGGCCGAGATTGGCCAGGTCTTGGGGGTCACGGAGAGCCGCATCTGTCAAATGCATACCAAGGCGGTTCTGCAACTACGGGGGAAGCTGGCCGAGCAGCGTTGACATGCCACGGTGGTGAGAGCAGGTCTTCCTAGCCAGGGTTCGCTAGGCGGGGCGTCAGGCTTCCGGCCGTGAGCCGTTGCTGCTGATCTTTGGTGGCTTGCTCCCACCGGCCGGCGGTCGAAGATCAACCACGGACCCGGTAGGCACCTTGCCGCCGCGCGACGACAACGGATCCCGTTTGACCACCGGGTCCCTACCGGGCATGACTTGGGCCGTTGTCGTCCTGCTGGACTGCGCCATCACGCCTCCTCAACCCATAATACCCGGCTGATCGTCGCGGGACGGGTCATTGCCGGCAATGAACTCCACGGTTAACGCTTCCGCGCACGGGATCCATGCCCCTCGCGACGCGTCCTGAACCGAGCGCAGCCGGCCGTCGTCGTCGAGCTGCCAGGCTTGCTCGACGTAGATCGCCGGCAACTCCGGGTACGTCGTGAAGTAAGAGTTGCGCCCGAAGGCACCGCCCTTCCACTGGCCGTCCTTGCCCAGCACGCGCACGTATCCTTCGCTGCTGGCGCCGTGGTCGACGGCCCAGTCCCAGGCGGTGGGCGTGGGGTCGTACTGCAGGCCGCTGCGGGTCTCACTGCGCGCCTCGACCCAGGTAAGCAGGCGGTTGACGGCGCGGCCGGCCAGCGCCCGCCCGAGTCGGCGATCCGGATCCAGCGGGCCGCGGTACCGGTAGGCCGACACCCGTGCGCCGATCTGCCACCGACGAGCGGCCAGGATGGCGGCCAGTGCCGGGACCGCGAACAAGAGCAGCAGCGCAAGTGCCCCGGTCAAGCGCGCGTGCTGGCTGACCCATCGGCGGGTCTGGGCGGCGTCGCCGCCGAGGGCGGTCACGATCGTCCGTCCGAACACGATCAGGTAGATACTGGCGAGCACCACGCTCGCCGCCAGCGCCCGCAAGACCTTGTTGGTGGTGTCGCGGTTCTGTGGCGCCTCGCCGGCAAGCCGAGCCCGGACGGCTTGATAGACGACGCCGGGGATGACGCAGGTGACGAGCACGGTGAACTGCGCGACGTTGAGTGCCGTCATTGCGATCGACCTGCCGCGGTCAACCGCACCACCGTCCGCATCGTGACCTCCGCCGCCGTGGCTTCGCTCGCCGAGGCGACCCTATGGCGCTGCACCGACAGTTCCGGCGGTACGGCGAGCGCGGCTCACCGGGTGGTCCGCCGACGCCATCAGTGGACGTGCACTTTGATCACGCCGCAGTTGGGAGCACGACGGAGGCCACCGGCGGACTGCCCAGAGCCCGCGCTTGGCCGGGCAACGGCACCCCCCACACCGGTAGGAGTCGGGACCGCTGCTGTCGCAGCAGGCTGAGCGGGTCGAGGTAGTCCTCGCCGCGGCGTAACCCCCAGTGCAGGCAGGCGGTGGCGACTGGGCACCCGGTGTGCCCGGCCGCGAGCGTTCCGAGCGCGTCGCCGGCCCTGACCACTTGGCCGACCGACACACCAGGCTCGACCGGCTCGTACGTCGTGCGCAGCGCGCCGTGCACCACGGTTACCACGCCGCGGCCGGCGAGCATGCCGGCGAAGCCGACGACACCGTCGCCCGCGGCCAGCACCGGCGTATCAGGATCGGCGGTTAGGTCGACGCCGCGGTGCCCAGCGCCGTAGCGGGTCGCCGGTGGCCGGAACGGGGTGGCAACAACTGGGGTGCCGGCCAGCGGCCAGCGCCACCCCGGCCCGCGCGCCGCCGCCGTCACCGGCGTCGTCGACCAGGCGCTCGGCTCCACAGCCGACACCGGCGCCGTCCCTATCCCCGGCACCGAGCAGACCCCGATGGCGATGGCGGTGGCGAAGCCGACGGCGGTGGCGAGGCCGACGGCGAGGCCGACGCCAACCGCGCGCAAGCTCCGCTGACGAGTCACTCCGACCTCCGCCGCGATCTGGGCTGGCTCACCGCCGACGTCCAGCCTGCCGCCGGATCGGCGGACGCGCCGGCGCCCAGCCGAGATCTGTGGACGGTGGGTACACTGCTTCGCAGCGGCCTCGGCGACGGGGTCGACTTCGCACGCCCGCTATCCGCCTCCCGTAGTACCGGACGGGGACGGAGCCGGCTCCCTCGGTCCTGGGTCCGCCCGGGTCGGTCCGCCGGTCCCCACGCGGCGTCAGGGCACCCCGCGGCCGCGGGGCGCAACAACCGAGGCAGGCGCCGGCGGATTTGCGCGCGGCGCGGGAGGAAGAGGCCCGTGACCAGCAACGGGACCGTTGTCACCATGCGCCAGCTGCTCGAAAGCGGCGTCCACTTCGGGCACCAGACCCGGCGGTGGAACCCGAAGATGAAGCGGTTCATCTTTACCGAACGCAACGGCATCTACATCATCGACCTGCAGCAGACGCTGACCTACATCGACCGGGCGTACGAGTTCGTCAAGGAGACCGTCGCCCACGGCGGCACGGTGCTTTTCGTGGGCACCAAGAAGCAGGCTCAGGAAGCGGTCGAGCAGCAGGCCAAGCGGGTCGGCATGCCGTATGTCAACCAGCGTTGGCTCGGCGGCATGCTCACGAACTTCTCCACCGTGTTCAAGCGGCTGCAGCGGCTCAAGGAACTCGAGATCATCGAGCAAACTGGGGGCGCGACGGTGATGACCAAGAAGGAGGCGCTGGTCCTCGCCCGCGAGCGGGAGAAGTTGGAGCGCACCCTGGGCGGCATTCGGCACATGAGCCGTACGCCGAGTGCGATCTGGATCGTCGACACCAAGAAGGAGCACATCGCCGTCGGCGAGGCCCGCAAGCTGGGCATCCCGGTGGTGGCGATCCTCGACACCAACTGCGACCCGGACGAGGTCGACTACAAGATTCCGGGCAATGATGACGCCATCCGCAGCGCGGCCTTGCTAACGCGAGTGATCGCGGATGCGGTCGCCGACGGGTTGATCGCCCGCGCCGGCGCGGCCGCCAACGCTGGCGCTGCGGACGGCGCCGACAAGCCGGAGCCCACCGGTCAGCTGGGCGAGGACGAGCCACTGCCCGAGTGGGAGCGGGCACTCTACCCGGGCGCGACCGCAGCGGCACCGGTGGCCGCTGCCCCGGCCGCTCGGACCCCGGACCCGGTCCCGGTCCCGGATGCCCCGTCCCCCGAGAGCGCTGTCGGCGAGCCGGCGGCCACCGCGGCCATCCTCGACGATCCCGTGCTCACCGCGGTGGCGGCAGTCGCCGAGGGGCCGCCGCCCGCGGCCGAGGCTGCCGTCCCACCGCAGTAGCCGACGCTCCGATTGACCGCGTGACCGTGCGGGCGCCGGCGCCGGCTGGCTCCGCCCGCCGGCAACTCATGCCACCCCGACCCGGTGCTGTCTCACCGAGCCGGCACTGACCCACGATGGAAGGAAACATGGCGAACATCAGCGCCGCGGAGGTCAAGAAGCTTCGCGAGATGACCGGCGCCGGGATGATGGACTGTAAGAAGGCGCTGCAGGACAGCGAAGGTGACTTCGACAAGGCGGTCGAGTTCCTGCGGGAGAAGGGCCTGGCCGGGGTCAAGAAGCGCGAAGGGCGCACCGCGAGCAACGGCCTCGTGCATGCCTACCTGCACAAGTCCAGCCCGGACCTGCCCCCGACCGTCGGCGTACTGCTCGAGCTCAACTGCGAGACGGACTTTGTCGCCAAGACGCCGCACTTCCAGGAGCTGGCCAAGGACGTTGCGCAGCACGTGGCGGCGATGAACCCGCTCTACGTCTCGGCCGACCAGGTGCCGCCGGAGGTCATCGAGGCCGAGCGGGCGATCTACGAGAAGATCGCACTCGAGGAGGGCAAGCCAGCCGCCGCTCTGCCCAAGATCGTCGAAGGACGAGTGCAGGGCTACTACAAGGAGTTCTGTCTGCTGGAGCAAGCCTTCGTCAAAGAGAACAAGAAGACAGTGCAGGCCCTGCTCGACGAGGCCAGCGCCACGCTGGGTGAGAAGATCGAGGTGGGTCGCTTCGCCCGGTACAAGGTGGGCCAGTCCTAGCTAGTCGTCGTGGCGCTGATCGCCGTCGTCGTGGCGCTGATCGCCGGGACGACGGGCACGCGGCGGCGCTGCGCCAGGTCCGCGTCCGCTGACGCCCCAGGAGACCACAGGTGATCGTCCCGCTCGCTGCCGCCAGCGCCCCGGCCCCCGGCCGCCCGACCTACGCCCGACCTGACGCCTGGACGCGGGTCTTGCTCAAGCTGTCCGGAGAGGCGTTCGCCGGCGGAGAGTCGCTGGGCATCGACCCCACCACGGTGGCCGCCATCGCCCGGCAGGTGGCGGCCGTCGTGGCCAGCGGCGTCCAGGTTGGCATCGTGGTCGGCGGCGGCAACATGTTCCGAGGGGCGGTGCTTTCCGGTCGCGGCATGGACCGCGGCCGGGCGGACTACATGGGTATGCTCGGCACAGTGATCAACTGTCTGGCTCTGCAGGACTTCCTGGAGCGCGCCGGCGTGGAGACCCGGGTGCAGACCGCCATCGCGATGGGCCAGGTAGCCGAGCCCTATGTTCCTCGCCGCGCCATCCGGCACCTGGAGAAGGGCCGGGTGGTCATCTTCGGGGCCGGCCTCGGCGCACCATTCTTCTCCACCGACACCACCGCCGCGCAGCGCGCGCTGGAGATCGGCGCCCAGGCGGTGCTCAAGGCAACCAAAGTCGACGGCGTGTACGACGCCGACCCGGAGACCACGCCGGATGCGGTCCGGTTCGACCGGCTCGACTACTCCGAGGTGCTCGCCCGGGGACTGAAGGTGATGGACGCAACTGCGATCAGCCTGTGCATGGACAACAAGTTGCCAATCGTCGTGTTCGACCTGCTGGTGGAGGGCAACATCGGCCGCGCGGTCCGCGGTGAGAGGATCGGCACTCTGGTCGCGCCGAACGGCTGAACAGCACCGGCTCGACTAAGAACCCACGCACCGATAAGTCACCAAACCGACAAGCCACCGCAACCGATGAGCCACCGCAACCGATGAGCCACCGCAACCAACCCCACCCGCTTTCGAGGAGAGGCCGCCCACAGTGATCGACGACACGCTCCTCGACGCCGAAGAGAAGATGGAAAAGGCCGTGGCGGTCGCCCGGGACGACTTCAACACGGTGCGCACCGGTCGCGCCACACCGGCTATGTTCGCCAAGATCGTTGTGGACTACTACGGCGCCATGACCCCGATGAACCAGCTGGCCAGCTTCACCGTGCCCGAGCCGCGGATGGTCATCGTGTCGCCGTACGACAAGAGCTCGCTGAAGTCCATCGAGCGGGCCATCCGCGACAGCGACCTCGGAGTGAACCCGGGCAACGACGGCTCGATTATCCGCGTGGTCTTCCCCCAGCTCACCGAGGAGCGCCGCCGCGAGATGATCAAGGTAGTGCGGCACAAGGCGGAAGAGGCCCGGGTCTCGATTCGCAATGTCCGCCGGCACGCGAAGGACGCGCTGGACCGACTCGTCCGCGACGGGGAAACCGGAGAGGACGACGGACGGCGGGCCGAGAAGGAGCTGGACGAGACCACCCACCGGTATGTCGCCAGCGTCGACGAACTGCTCGGCAACAAAGAAGCCGAACTGCTCGAGGTTTGAACCGGCATCCCGGCGGTGCGACGTCGGCGGTGACTGGTGGATGAGGCCCCGGTGTCCGCCGGTGCGGTGTCCAGCCCCGGTCGGGCCGGGCGCAACCTACCGGTGGCAATCGCCGTCGGGCTCAGCCTGGGGGCGTTGATCGTCGGCACCCTATACACGGTGCGGGCGGCCTTCGTCGGCGTCGTGGTGGCCGCGATCGGCGTCGGTGTCTGGGAGCTCGTTCAGGCGTTGCGGCGAGTCGGTGCCCATCCGCCGCTGATCCCGCTGCTTACCGGCACCGTGATCATGTCTGCCCTGGCCTACACCGACGGCGCCGAGGCACTGGTCGTCGGTTTGCTGCTCACCGTGCTGGCAGCCGTGGGCTGGCGACTGGCCGAGCCTCGCCAACCGGGCGCGGACCGACTCCGCGACGTCGCCGCGACCGCGTTCGTCGCCGTCTACCTGCCGTTTCTCGCCGGCTTCTGTGTGCTGCTCGCCGTACCGGCGGACGGACCGCGGCGGGTGACCGCCTTTATCACTACCGTGGTCTGCAGCGACGTCGGCGGTTATGCCGCCGGAGTGCTCTTCGGCGAGCACCCGATGGCACCGTCAGTCAGCCCGAAGAAGACCTGGGAGGGACTGGCGGGCAGCGCGCTGGCCTGCGCGCTCGCCGGGATGGCCTTCCTTACCCTCGTGCTGCCCGGCACCTGGTGGCAGGGCGTGCTGTACGGGCTGGCCGTGGTCGCGTGCGCCACCATCGGCGACCTGGGCGAGTCCATGATCAAGCGGGACATCGGGATCAAGGACATGGGGTCCGTCTTGCCCGGGCACGGCGGCCTGATGGACCGGCTGGACTCACTGCTGCCCACGGCGCCGGTAGCCTGGCTGCTGCTGACGGCCTTCGTTCCCTGGCCGCACTGATCCGCCAGCGGGGTTAAGTCAGGGCCAGCGCAGCTCGGCGGCAAGCTCGGCGCCGGTCACTTCGAGCAGGTCGCTGTGGCCGGTCTCCTCGTACCGCGACTTCTGCCCCAGCAACCCGGGTTGCAGTTGCCAGATGCGTACGGTGCGCAGCGCCGGGTCAGCGATCAATACTTCGTCGACCCCCCGCCCGGCGTAGAACGTGAGCTTGGCGAGCGTTTCGTCACCTGGGCTCACAACTTCGACGACCATCGCGGTGGTGGCAACAAAGACGCCCGAAGGACGGTTTCGGTGCACTCCACCATCGGGCACCCGGTAGTCGTCCGGCTCGCCGAGATTGAAGGCTGTTGTTACCGACAGGCCAGCTTGCTCGGCTCGCGGCCAAAGGAGATGCGCCAGCTGGCTGTCCACGAAGGCGTGCTCGGCCGAGGGGCCCGGCACCACGTGGTAGTCCCCCTCCCACACCTCGTCGCAGCGGTCCTGGCCGAGCTCCCGCCGCCGGCCGAGCCACGTCTCGAGCTCCGGCGGGCGCGGGCCGAACACCACTGTCGCCATCCGATAAGTGTGCCTGGTTCGCACCGTTCTTACCCTGTCTTCGGGTCGGTGATCGGGCCAACCAACGTGGCTGTCAGAGCGGTGGTGGCGCTGCCCGCGAGCGGGACCAGCCGGTCCCGTGTGACACTGAATACCGATGAAATCGGACGTGTTGCTGACGCGGACCGGGCGTGGCAGCCGTCCGCCGCAGCATCTCGCCGACCTCGACCCCGCCGAGCGCCGCGGCGCGGCAGTGGCGCTCGGCGAGCCGGCGTACCGGGCGGAGCAGCTCAGCCGGCACTACTTCGCCCGGCTCGCCGACGACGCGGCGACGATGACCGACATCCCCGCAGCGGCCCGGGGGCGGCTGGCCGCCGAGCTGCTGCCACCCTTGCTCAGCGTCGTCCGCGACGTCGACTGCGACGGCGGCACCACCCGCAAGACGCTGTGGCGGGGCTTCGACGGTGTACTGGTCGAGTCGGTGCTCATGCGCTACCCCGACCGGACGACGGTGTGCGTGTCCAGCCAGGCCGGCTGCGGCATGGGGTGTCCGTTCTGCGCGACCGGCCAGGGAGGCCTGCGCCGCAACCTGTCCACCGCCGAGATCGTCGAACAGGTGGTGGCGGCCGCCCGGGTGTTGGACCGCGGCCTGGTCCCCGGTGGCGCCGGCCGCGTGGACAACGTGGTCTTCATGGGCATGGGAGAGCCGCTGGCAAACTACCGGGCCGTGCTGGGCGCGCTGCGTCGGCTGACCGACCCCGTGCCGGCCGGGCTGGGCATCAGCCTGCGCGGCGTCACCGTCTCGACAGTGGGCCTGGTGCCGGCGATCTGCCGGCTGGCCACCGAGGACCTGGCGCTCACGCTGGCGCTGTCGCTGCACGCCCCCGACGACGAGCTGCGGGACACCCTGGTGCCGGTCAACCGCCGCTGGCCGGTGGCCGAGGTGCTGGCGGCGATGTGGGACTACGCCCGGCGGAGTTCGCGGCGGGTCAGCATCGAGTACGCGTTGATCCGCGACATCAACGACCAGCCTGAGCGGGCCGAGCTGCTGGGACGGTTGCTGCGCGGCCAGTTGGTGCACGTCAACCTGATCCCGCTCAACCCGACTCCCGGCAGCGCGTGGACGGCGAGTCGGCCCGCCGCCCAGCGCGAGTTCGTCCGCCGCCTGCGCGCGCACCGGGTGGCGACCACGGTCCGGGACACCCGCGGCCGAGAGATCGCTGGCGCCTGCGGGCAGTTGAGCGCCAGCGAAGAGCCCCAGGCATGACGCGACTTCGAGTCACCGCCGGGCTGCTCGGGTTGGCGCTGCTGATTGCGGGCTGTGGCAGCAGCGGAAGGAGCGCTGGGGGGCCATCTCCGGGCTCCACCGCCCGGCCCACCGCGACCGCGGCCAGCGGGGGCGTCTCCGCGGACCGACCCTGCGGCTCCGCAGCGGCTGCTCCCGCCCACTACGACCACGTCGTCTGGGTGGTGTTCGAGAACCACGGCGCCGACGCGGTTATCGGCGCCACCGACGCGCCGTACCTGACTCGGCTGGCCACCGCCTGCGGACAGGCCACCGACTATCACGGCGTGGCGCACCCCAGCCTGCCGAATTACCTGGCGATGACATCGGGATCGACCCACGGCGTCACCGACGACGCCGGGCCGGCCAGCCACCCGGTCGACGGCCCGAGCCTATTCTCCCAAGCGCAGGACTGGCGCAGCTTGCAGGACGGGATGGCCAAGCCCTGCTCCTCGGGCAACGCTGGGCGGTACGCCGTGAAGCACAACCCGGTGCAGTACTACCCGGGGCTGGCGGCCGACTGCGCCGCGCGCAGCGTGCCGATGACCAGTCCGCCCGACCTGTCCGCCCGGTTCACCTTTGTGACCCCCGACCTGTGTCACGACATGCACGACTGTGACGTGCGCACGGGTGACGACTGGCTGGCCGGGTGGCTGCCGGCCGTGCTGGACGCTCCCCAGTACCGCGCCGGCCGCACGACGATCTTCGTGACCTTCGACGAGGACGAGGGTGACAGCGGCCAGCGCGTGCCGCTGCTGGCGATCGCACCGCCGGTGCACAGTGGCACCAAGGTCGGGGTCACTGCCGACCACTACGCCCTGTTGCGGACCACCGAGGAGCTGCTCGGCCTGACGCCGTACCTTGGCCAGGCGGCGACGGCGCCCAGTCTGCGCGCGGCCTTCCGGCTCTGACCCGGGGTCGCGATGGCCGCCGACCGCCGGTCGCCCCGGCGGCGGTGAGCGGGCTGCGAGAGACTGAGCCCGTGCGCAACGTCGTGCTGCTGGGCAGCACCGGGTCGATCGGCACCCAGGCGTTGGACGTCATCGCCCGTAACCGGGACGCCTTCCGAGTGGTGGCGCTGGCCGCCGCCGGGAGCCGGCTGGAGCTGCTCGCGGCCCAGGCTCGCGACTTCGCCGTGGAGGCGGTGGCCGTCAGCGACCCCGCCGCGGCCGCCGAGCTGGCGGCGCGGCTGCGGGCCGAAGAGCCGGACCAGCGGGCCGGCAGGTCTGCCCTACCGAAGGTCCTGGCCGGACCGGATGCCGCCGCCGAGCTGGCCGGCTGGCCGGCGGATGTTGTCCTGAACGGGATGACTGGGTCGATCGGACTCGCGCCGACCCTGGCGGCACTCGAGGCCGGCCGCACGCTCGCCCTGGCCAACAAGGAGTCGCTGATCGTCGGCGGCCCGCTGGTGCGGTCCCGCGCGGCCGAGGGCCAGATCGTGCCGGTGGACTCGGAACACTCCGCCATCGCCCAATGCCTGCGCGGGGGGCGCCGCTGCGAGGTTGCCAGGCTAGTGCTCACCGCCAGTGGCGGCCCGTTTCGCGGTCGCTCCCGCGCCGAGCTGGCCGAGGTGACGGTGGCCGCGGCCCTGGCCCATCCCACCTGGGCGATGGGGCCGGTGGTGACTGTCAACTCGGCCACCCTGGTGAACAAGGGCCTCGAGGTGATCGAGGCGCACCTGCTCTTCGGCATCCCGTACGACCGGATCGACGTCGTCGTGCACCCGCAGTCCATCGTGCATTCGATGGTGGAGTTCACCGACGGTTCCACGCTGGCTCAGATTGGACCGCCGGACATGCGGCTGCCGATCTCACTCGCGCTCGGCTGGCCGGACCGGGTGCCGGCCGCCGCCCCGGCGATGGACTGGACGACCGCGCACACCTGGCAGTTCGAGCCGTTGAACGCCCGTGCGTTCCCCGCGGTGGCGCTGGCCCGGGAGGCCGGGCTGGCCGGCGGCACCGCACCCGCCGTCTACAACGCCGCGAACGAGGAGGCGGTGGCTGCCTTTCTCGCCGGCCGGTTGCCGTTCCCGGCCATTGTGGACACCGTGGCCGAGATCGTGGGGGAGGTCGTGGCCGACAGCGCGGCCGCCGGAGTTGGGAACGCGGTCACGCTGGCCGATGTTCTTACAGCCGAGCGGTGGGCTCGGCAACGGGCGCGCACGCTCACCCGGGCGCTGGCTCGGCCGTAACCCGGGACGGGGACCGAGGCGAGGAAGGGCCTATGACGTTCGGTGTGATCGCATTTATCGTCGCGATCCTGGCCTCGGTCATGCTGCACGAGGCCGGGCACTTCGCCATGGCCAAGGCCTTCGGCATGAAGGTGACCCAGTTCTTCGTCGGCTTCGGACCCACGCTGTGGTCGGTACGGCGCGGCGAGACCGAGTACGGCGTCAAGGCCATCCCGGCCGGCGGCTTCGTCAAGATCGTCGGGATGACCGAGCTGGAGGAGGTGCCGGCGGCGGACCGGCCGCGGGCCTTCTACCGACAACCGGCGCCGCAGCGGGCGGTTGTGCTGGCCGCGGGCTCCACGATGCACTTCGTCATCGCCTTTGTGTTGATCTGGTTCGTGCTCTCCGGGCTTGGCCTGCCGGCATTGACGACGACCGTCGGGTCGGTCTCGCCCTGCATCACCCAAGACGACGCCGCGCGCTGCACGTCGGCTGACCCGGCGTCCCCGGCCGCCCTCGCCGGCATCCGCCCCGGCGACCGCATAGTGGCCATCGACGGCCGACCGGTGACCGAGTGGTCGAACGACGTAGCGACGATGGTCCGGGCGCACGGGGCCGGCCCGCTGACAGTGGTGGTGGAGCGGGGCGGCAGCCGACTGACGCTCGACCCCATCTTGACCGACCGCAGCTTGCTCGGCATCCGGCCGGCGGAGCGGCTGGAGCGGCTGGCTCCGTGGACCGGGCTCGGTCGTACGGTGGTCGGCATGGGTCAGGCGGTGGGCGCGACCTTCGCCGCGTTGGGCAGCATCCCGGCCGGGATCCCGAAGCTGTTCGACTCCGCTGTCAACCACAGCCGGCGGGACGCCACCGGGCTGGTCGGGGCCGTCGGTGCAGCCCGGGCCAGCGGGCAGGCGTTGGCTGGCACGGGCTCGCTGGCCGAGCGGCTGGGCACGTTCCTGATCCTGATCGCCGGGCTCAACATGTTCATCGGCGTGTTCAACCTGCTGCCGCTGCTGCCGCTGGACGGCGGTCATCTCGCGGTTTTGGGCTATGAGAAGGTCCGGCAGGGGATCGCCCGGCTGCGGGGGCGCCCGGACCCGGGCCGGCCGGACATCACCAAGCTGCTCCCCGCGGCGTACCTGGTGATCGCGGTCTTCATCGGCCTGTCGGTGCTGCTGCTCTACGCCGACATCGTCGACCCCATTCCCAACCAGTTCGGATGAGAGCGAGTTCGTGATGACGGCAGCCCAGCGATGACCGCGATCGCGTTGGGGATGCCGGCTCCGCCGGTAGCGCGGCTGGCCGAGCGCCGCCGGTCTCGGCGGATCACCGTGGGCTCGGTGCCCGTCGGCGGTGACGCCCCCGTCTCGGTCCAGTCGATGTGTACGACGAAGACCGCGGACGTCAACGCCACCCTGCAGCAGATCGCCGAGCTCACCGCGGCCGGCTGCCAGATCGTGCGGGTGGCGGTGCCGGACACCGACGACGTGGCCGCGCTGCCGGCGATTGCTGCCAAGTCGCAGATCCCGGTGATCGCCGACATCCATTTCCAGCCGCGGTACGTGTTCGCGGCGATCGACGCCGGCTGTGCGGCCGTGCGGGTCAACCCGGGGAACATCAAGAAGTTCGACGACCGGGTAGGGGAGATCGCCCGGGCGGCCTCGGCCGCCGGCGTACCGATCCGGATCGGCGTCAACGCCGGCTCCCTGGACAAGCGGCTGCTGGCCAAGTACGGCCGGGCGACCCCGGCGGCCCTGGTCGAGTCCGCGCTGTGGGAGTGCTCGCTGTTCGAGGAGCACGGCTTCCGCGACATCAAGATTTCCGTCAAGCACAGCGACCCGGTGGTCATGATCTCGGCGTACCGGCTGCTTGCCCAGCGTTGCGACTACCCGTTGCACCTCGGGGTCACCGAGGCGGGACCGGCGTTTCAGGGCACCGTCAAGTCCGCGGTGGCTCTTGGCGCGTTGCTGGCCGAGGGGATCGGCGACACCATCCGGGTCTCATTGTCCGCGCCGCCGGTCGAGGAGGTCAAGGTCGGGACCGCGATCCTGGAGTCGTTGGGACTGCGCCAGCGCGGGCTTGAGATCGTCTCTTGCCCGTCCTGCGGCCGAGCCCAGGTGGACGTCTACACCCTCGCCAACGAGGTGACTGCCGGGCTCGAGGGATTGGCCGTGCCGCTGCGCGTCGCGGTGATGGGCTGCGTGGTCAACGGTCCGGGCGAGGCTCGGGAGGCGGACCTCGGGGTTGCCTCCGGCAACGGCAAGGGCCAGATCTTCGTCAAGGGCAAGGTCGTCAAGACCGTCCCGGAGGCGAAGATCGTGGAGACGTTGATCGGCGAGGCGCTGCGGATCGCCGCTGACATGACCGCGGTGGGTGCGCCCTCCGGCGAGCCGTCAGTGTCGGTCGGCTGACCACGGCGTTACCAGGGGGCGCTGGAAGGGGTACGACTCCCGTCATGGTCAGCGTGCTGCGCAGCGCGCCGCTGCGGGTCCTCGACGACCGGGACCTGCCGGCGGTGCGGGCCGTGTTGGCGCAGGACTCGGTGGCGAACGTCTTTGTTGCCTCTCGGATCGAGGCGGCCGGCTTGGACAGCTGGCGGCTCGGCGCGGAGGTGTGGGGGTACGTCCGCGACGGCAGGCTGGATGCGCTGTGCTATTCCGGGGCCAACCTGGTGCCGGCCTGCGCTGGGGCCGCGGCCGTCCGGGCGTTTGCCGACCGCTCCCGGAGTCGGCCCCGGCGATGCTCCTCCATTGTCGGCCCGGCAGCGGCCGTGGCGGCGCTGTGGGCGCGGTTAGGGTCAAGTTGGGGGAAGCCCCGAGACGTGCGCGCCGACCAGCCGTTGCTGGCCACGTCCGGGCCACCGACCGTCGACGTCGATCCCGCCGTCCGCCGGGTCCGGCCGGCCGAGTTTGACACCGTGCTGCCGGCCTGCGTCGCCATGTACACCGAAGAGGTCGGTGTCTCGCCGCTGGGTGGCGACGGCGGCGCGCTGTACCGGGCCAGGGTGGCTGAGCTGATCGCTGCTGGCCGGGCGTTCGCCCGGATCGAGAACGGTCGGGTGCTGTTCAAGGCCGAGATCGGGGCGGTGAGCCGGTCGGTCTGCCAGGTCCAGGGGGTGTGGGTCGACCCGGCGCTGCGGGGCACCGGGCTGGGCACCGCCGGGATGGCGGCGGTCGTCGCCACCGCGCTACGCGACATTGCGCCGATCGTCAGCCTCTATGTCAACGACTACAACGAGGCGGCTCGGGCGGCGTACCGCCGGGTGGGTCTGAGGCAGGTCGGGACGTTCATGTCCGTGCTGTTCTGACCGTTCGGGAGCCGCCGCGCCATGGCGGCGGAGTTCTTAGGGGCGCCCGCCTCTAAACTAAAGTCGGCGCGTGTTTCACGCAGCCTTCGGCGACCCCGGCGGAGCCGGACGATCAATGGCTCGCCGACCTGCTCCGGGCCGGAGTCATGCGGGGCGACGCGGTTGAGATGATCCCGCGCCTGGGCATGGGCGCCGTGGACCTGTTCTTCACCAGCCCGCCGTACGCTGATCAGCGCGCGTCCAGCCGCATTCACCCAGACCGGTACGTCGAGTGGTTCCTCCCATTCGCCGAAGCGATGTACGAGGCCACGTCCGAGACCGGCAGCCTCGTGCTCAACATCAA
>JADGOU010000153.1 GCA_017882835.1 Frankiaceae bacterium
GCGGGGCAGGAGGCGGGGCAGGAGGTGCGGCTACCCGCCGTACCACTGGGCGTGTTCTCCGCCGCCGGGGGGTACGTCGAGCAGGCGGTGCGCGAGCTCGCCCTCACGCTGCTGCCCGCGACCGCCCCCGCGGTGCATCGCGCTCGGCAGATCCTCGGAGCCGACGATCTCGCCGACCTGCAACACGAATTCTGTGATCTCACGATCTCGCACTGATCTCGCCGAGCATGCCGCCGACTACATGCCGCTGCGCGACATTGTCGCCCGCGAGTTGGCGGCGGCGGCCGGCGGCGGCCTGGCGTCCACCGACGTGTACGTGCGGCTGCCGGCCGAGTGTGTGCGCACCAGCCGGCCATGAGGGGCACAGGGCTGGTCAGGCCTCGACCCGGGCGAGTTGAGTCAACCCGGCGGCGAGCTGCCGACCGCTGATCGGTTTCGAACAAGCCAAGTACGTCGAAGCGCGCTCGCCCACTGACGCGAAGGAGGGGCGGCCGGGCGCGGTGGGGGACTGCTCGATTCACTTCCCATGAAGGACTACCGGGAAGTAGACTGGGAATCGTGATCGCTGAGCCGTTCGGCCCAGTCGTGCCCGCGGTCCCCCTGCCGGGTGCCCCCCTGGTCTTTGTCGTCGCGCAAGCGCGCTTCGAGCGAATCGCCTCCATAGTCGCCGAGGAGTTCATCGCGGCATTCCAGGAGGCGATTCGCGGGAGCTACCCGAAGATGCGGCGTGAGCAGCAGACCGCCGTGCTCATTGGCCCAGATGGACGGCTGCTGACGACGAACGCCGGCACTGTGTGGCGCTTCGATGAGCACCCGGAACGCTGGCAGGTCGCGCTCTCGCCGGACTCGGTCGCGCTCTCCACCGCCAGCTACACGAGTCGGAGTGACTTCATGGGGCGCCTTCGTGCGGTGCTCAGCTCCGCCCAACGACATCTGGGCCTGCAGTTCTGTGACCGAATCGGGGTGCGCTACGTCGATCGGATCACCGACGGCACCCTCCTCGCCCGGCTCGCTGAGCTCATCAAACCGGAGGTCAGGGGACCGGTCGGCGCCGCGCTCGGCGAGGCGGGAGTCGAGCAGGTCCACTCGTTCTCGGACACCACCTACGGACTCCCGGACAACGCGGAACTGCACGCACGGTGGGGGGTCCTGCCGGCTCATGCAACCATCGATCCCGCCATCGCGGCCGCCGAGGTGGGGAGTTGGGTCTTGGACATCGATGCCTACACGCGCGAGCAGGAAACCTTCGACGCGCCCACGCTGACTGCCCGCGCCGAGCGCCTCTGCGAGCGAATCTATCGTTTCTTCCGATGGACGGTCGACGACGAGTTCCTGGCCGCTCATGGGGGTCGTCCGTGACCGCCGCTCCTGTTGACCTCCAGCAGACCTCGTCGAGCGTCGCCTCCCGCCGTGGTCGCGGCCGCACGGTGGCCCTTCGGGCCGGTCTGCTACCTGGCACCGTCTTTGGAACAAACGCCGGAATCCCGGGCGTCACGCGCTGGGCCGACCATCTGCCCCTCATCACAACGACGCCGGCGATCGAGCCAACGCAGATCCCGAGCATCGCAGACGAGGTACGCGACCTTCGCGACGACGTCTGTGCGCACGGTCTGACAAGACGGGACGTCGCCCGTGCCGTCGGCGTCGACCGCCGGTCGCTGTCGGGATGGGTGAGCGGTGAGATCAGGCCGTCCGCCGACAGGGTCCGTGTGCTTCGCTCACTGGCGTGCCTCGTTGCTGATATCGCTGTCGAGCGCCCCGGCCGAGTCCGCGACGTTCTCCTCGCGCGGCGCGGCGGGAGGGCGTTGATCGACCGCGTGGCGGATGAGGGCACGAGGCTCCTGCAGACCTGGCGGTCCTCCATCCGCCCGGAAGCAAAGGTTTCAGTGAGAGTGCGACCGCAGAACTCGGCCGAGCCGATCTGGGCGGCGGCCGCGCGGGCTCTTGTGGACGGGTGGCTGACGCCACCAACGTGGGAGCGCAGCATCCGGCCGGACGCAACCTACGAGATGGACTTGGATGAGGCATCCGCCTTCGAAGAGGACGAGCCCGGCGTCCGGCGGCGGAGCTACCGGTGATCCCGGCCGACGAGTTCTTCGAGGACGACGCCGGGCCGCCAAGGCAGGGCGACATCCTGCTTGCCGGCGTCGCGCGCCTCGTTGCCGAGGACCGCTACACGCCGCAAGCGTGGGTGTCGCTGGACGCAGCCGACGTGACAGTTGATCTTCCGAATCTCGACGATCCACTTCGTCTGGCCACCGGACCTGCGCTCGTAATGGTCACTTCGCACGACTGTCACTTTGACAAGGAGTGGAACCGTCTCCGCAACAGCCTCATCAAACGCGGGCTCGACGGGGACGCCGCGACCCGGACGGCGGACGACAACGAGACCCTGGATCGGACCTTCACAGCCAGTCCGTTGGTCATTCCCAATGACCTTGCCCTCGACCGAGGCAACTTGATGGCCGGCCGCGTAGTCGGCTACCTGCCGGTGCCGGCCTCGCCCGATGGCCTCGTTCCCGAAGCCGTCGTTGACTTGACGTATCGAGCGACGCTTGATCGCTTGGACATCGTCCGCGTGACCTGCATCAGCTGGACGGCGAGGGCGCGGCTCCGCTACGCGCTCGCGCGCCTCGACTCGCTCCGGGCGACGACTGTCGGGTTCGAGCTTGAGGCAGTCGTCGGCCGCCACATCGAGCAGGTGAGCTTCCCCAAGCAACAGCCACTCTCCGTTCGCTTGCACCTGGACGATGGCGACCACATCGACCTCCTCCAGCAACCTGCCGAGCTCACGGACGGACCGGCGCGGCGCGCACCAGGCGGCTGAGCGGACCCGGGGTGAGCTCGAAACTCACCGTGCCGTCGCCCTTTCCGGCAGCCGGCCGGTAGCCCTCGACGAAATCCTCGTAGGAGATGCTCGGGTGGAAATGCACGAGCGCGGGCAGTACGGCAGGCCGGCTCGGCGCTACGGGCGCCGCTCACCCTGGGCCGAGCTCGATCACGTCGCCGGCGGTGAAGTTTTCCAGTAGCGGGTCACGTCCCGCCCACCGTCATGAATCCGAGCAGCAGCGTGGCTCCGGCCAGGGATCCGCCGACCGGGAAGAATCGGCGGTCCTCGCCGAGCATCGCCACGGCGCGCAGCATCTCCACGATCGTCGAGGACACCGTCGCCTCGCGCACCGGCTCAGCGAGCTCCCCGCCGCGCACCCAGAGCCCGGTGACCCCGACGCTGAACTCGCCGGACACCGGGTTGACGCCCGAGTGCAGCCCGGAGACGTCCTGGACGTAGAGCCCGCCGTCGGCGGCCGCCAGGATGTCGGCCACGGGCACCGCCGTTCCGTCCAGGAACAGGTTGCTCGGCCCGACGCCCGGCGTGGACGTGTGCCCGGCGCGGCTCGCGTTGCCGGTCGACGTCGTACCGTCCCCGTCCCGTGCCGCCGTCTCGGTGTCGTGCAGAAACCGGCGCAGCACCCCGTCCTCAACCAGGACCGTCCGCCGGGTCGGCACTCCCTCGTCGTCCACCGGCGCCGCCGCCGGACCGTCGAGCAGCCGCCCATCGTCCACGATGGACAACCCGGCGTCGGCCACCTGATCGCCGAGCCGGCCGGCGAACAGCGACCGCCCCTTCTGCACGGCCTCCGCGCTGAACATCGACGCCAGTACGCCGAGGAACTGCGCGGTCACCAGCGGGTCGAACACGACCGGCACGGTGGTGGTCGCCGGCTTGCGCGCGCCCAGCAGCCGCGCCGCCCGAGCCGCCCCCTCGGCCGCCGCGGCGGCGATGTCCAACTCGGCCACCGAGCGCCCGGTGGTCAGTCCGAACCCGGTCTGCGTCTCCTCCCCGGCGCGAGCCAGCGCAGAGACATAGGCATAGACGTCGCTGCGCGCGTACTCGGCCGACACCCCAGTCGTCGAGGCCACCGCCGCGCGGGATATCCCGTCGCCGTACGTCGCCCGCTGCACCGCCCGTACCCGGGGATCGGCCGCCAGGGTGGCCCGCTCGAGCTCCAGCGCCAACTCGACCTTGCGGGCGGCCGGCACGGACTCCAGCCCGGGCACCAGGATGGCCGGCATCGGCTCCCAGGGCGCCGGCTCGGGCAGCACGTTGCCTACGTCCGGCGTGCCGAAGGCGGCGTTCGACCGGGCCTGTGCCAACGCTCGCTCCAGTCCGGGCGGCGTCACGTCGGAGGAGGAGGCGAAGCCCAGCCGCCTGTCCACCACCACCCGGACGCCGACCCCGCGGGTTTCCGCCGAGGTCAGGGTCTCGACCTCCCCGCCGTACACCGCGACCGAGGTCGCCACGCCGTGCACCGCATAGGCCTCGACGGCCTCGCCCCCCTGGGCGCCGACCAGCGCCGAGGTGGCCAGGTCCAACAGCTCGCCCATCAGCCGGTCCCGCCGATCGTGAGTCGGGCGATGCGCAGCGTCGGCGTGCCGAAGGCCACCGGCACCCACTGACCGCCCTTGCCGCACATCCCCTGCTTGAGCGCAAAGTCGGTGCCGACCGCGTCAACGAGCGAGATGGCGCGGGGACCGTTGCCGATCAGGTTGGCGCCGCGGATCCGCTGGGTGAGCTCGCCGTTGGAGATCAGGTAGGCCTCGGTAATCCCGAAGACGAAGTCCCCGGTGGCCGGGTTCACCTCGCCGCCGCCAAGGCCCTCGGCGTACAGGCCGTGGGCGACGTCGGCGATGACGGCGGCCGGGCCGGACTCGCCCGGCAGAACCAGCGAGTTCGTCATCCGGGGCTGCGGCACCGAGGCGTAGGACTGCCGGCGGCCGTTCCCGCTGGAGGCGGTGAGTCCCAGCTTGTACGCCGAGATCCGGTCGCTCATCTCCCCGGCGAGTACGCCGTGGTCGAACAGCACGGTGCGCTGGGCCGAGGCGCCCTCGTCGTCGACGTCGAAGGAACCCCAGCCGTTGGGCAACGTGGCGTCGTCGACCCCGGTGAACAGCTCGCTACCGACCTGCTCACCACGGCGTCCGGCGTACACAGTGGTGTCCTTGGCGATCGCGTCCGCCTCCAGCCCGTGGCCACAGGCCTCGTGGAAGAGCACGCCGCCGCCCCCGGCATTGAGGACGACGGTCATCTCGCCGGCCGGCGACGGCACCGAATCGAGCAGCCGCAGCGCCTGCTGGGCCGCCTTCTCCCCGACCGACTCCGGCGTCACCTCGCCGAAGAGCTCGAAACCGCGCGACGCCCCCGGCCCCTCGAACCCGGTCTGGACCAGGCCGTCGCGGGCGGCCACCACCTGGGCGACCAGCCGGGAGCGCACCCGGGTGGTGTCGGACAGATGGCCGTTCGAGTTGGCGAGAAACACCCGCTGGGCGACATCGGCGTACGCCGCCAGCACCTGGCGCACCTCGGCCCCCTGCGCCCAGGCGGCCTCCTCCGCCCGCCGGGTGAGCGCAACCTTGGTCGCCTTGTCCACGTCGTCGGGAGCCAGCCGGATGGGGTGCCGGGTTGGCGGGCTCTCCCGGGTCAGGTCGGCCACGCTGGCGTGCTGCGCACCCGCGATCCCCGCGGCCGCCGCCTTCGCCGCCGCCACCAGGGAGTCGCGGGACAGTACGTTGGTGTAGGCGTACGCCGACTGCGGCCCGCGGACCACCCGGACGCCGGCGCCGATGTCGCGCCCGCTGGTCAGCTCCTCGACCCGGTGGTCCTCGATCCGGATGGCGGTGGAGTCGCGCTGCTCGGCGTAGATCTCGGCCCAGTCCCCGCCGGTGGTGAGGGCGGCGGTCAGCGTCGCGGTGACGTCGGCCTCGTCGAGCACGGGCAGCTCCTGTGGGTCGGGGTGGCACCAGCTTCGGACCACAACTCAGCGGTCGCAGTTGACTTAGCGGTCATAGTGTGGCGGGCGCTCGGCCAGCAGGCGGGTCAGGTCGTCGGGCTGGTCGGCTTCGTTCCAGCCTTCGTCGGTAGCCTCTCGGTGGCGTTGCGGCAGCAGCCGGCGGTCTGGGTCCGAGTCCGACTCCCCGGCCGGGCTAGTCGAGGTCACCCTGCTCGATCCGGGCCAGCCGGCGGCCGCGGACGAGTTCGTCGCTGGCCAGCTCGCTGAGGTCGGGATCGCTGGTGAGAGCGGCGAAGACGCCGACGAGGTCGCGCTGGGACACCATCCCGATCACCTGGCCGTCCTCCACCACGGGCAGGTGCCGGATCCAGCGCGAGGCCATGTGCCGAGCGGCTTCGTTTAGCGGGGTCGCCGGGCTGACGGTCAGCACCCCGGGGGTCATGATCTCGGTGATCGGCGTGGTGGCCGGGTCGAGCCCGCGGGCGACCGCCTTCATCACGTCCCGCTCGGTGATGATCCCGACGAGCCGCGGACCGTCCATCACGATCAACGACCCGGTCTGCTGGGTCCACATCCGCGTCGCGGCTTGAGTCAGGCTCTCCGTCGGCGTCTCCGTCACGCTCGCCTTCGTCATGACGTCGAACACCTGCATCGGAGCCTCCCGCAAACCGCTCGACTGATCGGGCCGCAGCGTACCCGCGTTCGGTCACCGGTCGTAGACGTCACGTCGGTGTCCGAGCGTGACCACAACCACGAGCAGGACGTCGTCGGCGACCGTGTAGAGGATGCGGTGTTCACCGACCCGCACCCGGTATCCGGGCCGACCCCGGAGTGCTCGCGCGGCCGGTGGCCGGGGGTCGTGCGCCAACATGGCGATCGCACCGTGGATGCGGTGCGAGACTGGCGGGTCGAGATCGCGGAGGGCCCTGACGGCCGCTGGCCGCAGCTCGATCCGGTATTTGCTCACACCCAGCCGAGGTCAGCCTTCACCTGCTCCCACGGGATGTTCGCGCCTTCTTCGCTCATCGCCGCATCAAAAGCGACAACGTCCTCAGCCTCCTCGAGGGCGGCCGTCAGCTCCTCGTAACGCTGCTGGCTCAGGAGCACGGCAGCGGGACGTCCATAGCGCTCGATGAACACAGCCTCACTCCGAGCCAGCTCGACTGCGGCGGGCAGGTTCTCCCGCGCCGCGCTGATGTTCATCGTCGCCATGCCGCAAACTGTACAAGTAAGCCCTGCCCTTGTACAGATGCAGGTGTCTCTGCCGAGCAGATCGAGAACTGGAGTGGGTGCA
>JADGOU010000154.1 GCA_017882835.1 Frankiaceae bacterium
CTCTCCGAGCTGGCCGCCCTCGAGGTGGGCGATCTGTCGGTCTCGGCCCGCCGGGGTCGGTTGCGGGTTCGCTCGGGGAAGGGCGACGCCGACCCGGGAGGTGCCCCTCAACAGCGTTTGCCGCCACGCCATCGACGAGTGGACCACCGCCAGGACCGACCAGGTGGCCGCCGATGCCGCGACCAGCAGTCCGCCGGCGGCGAGTGCCGCCTTGTGGCTGTCGCGGTCGGAGAGTCGCATCAGCGCCCGGGTCATCGACTTGATCATCCGGCGCCTGGCCAAGGACGCCCACCTTGAGCTGTCGGCCCATACTCTGCTCGAGGGACCGTCCATGACTGCCGTGGGCACCAGTCACCGCGCGCGACGGGGTCGCCCGGCTGCTGCTGAGGTACGTCCTGCTGGCCTACGGCATCTCCTGGCTGTTGTGGTCGCTGGCGCCCGGTGTGGGCGGGGCGGCCGGCTGGGTCCTGGCGGTCGCCCGCCACGTTTGGCCCGGCGGCCGCGGCTGGCCTGGTGGTGCGGACGCCGGGGGGCTCGCTGCGCGGCTGGTTGCGGCCGCTGCTGCGTTGGGCGCTGGCCGCCGGCGCCCGGCCGGTGCTCGTCGAGGGGCCATGCCCGCGAGGTCCGCGAGCTGGTCCCCACCGACGAACAGCTCGACACGGCCCTGGCCGCCACCTTCACCGCCACGGCGGCCCTCGACGCCGGCACCGCCGCAGCCGGCGGCGCGCGTCTCATCGGGCCGTCTGCACCGCCCGCGGAACACGGTCCGTCGGGCTCCCCCAGTCCGGCAAGTTTGGAACGTGCCGCCTCGACCGAGCTGGGGCATTTCAATTGGGTGCGGCTCCTCTGGAGTGAGGCCGGCGAGGTGTGTGACGTGGGGTTTTGTGCCTGACTTGATCGTTTGAAGGGCTTTTCCCGCTACGTTCGTGGGTGTTGAGACCAGAACGTGGGAAAGGAGCAGTGCCAGGGGTATGCGCAGCAGCAAGAGGGACGCGGCGGGCGTGTTCGGCCGGTCCCGGGAGCTGTTCGAGCAGGTGGTGGCGGGCTGGAGGACCCCGGCCATGCCGCGTCCTCCAGCACATATGGTAGCAGAACAGTTACGCACTGGCACGATCAGGGCACTCCAGAAGAGCCGCACCCATTTCAATTCTTGACCGCTGCCCTCGTACAGCTCGGCACGGTTCCGATCGGCCTGACAAACGCCGGCCATCGCCGCTTGACCGTCAAGCTGTCCTGACAGGACGGTGGCGGCATGCCGACGCCGGACGACCTGGAGCGCGAGCACACCCTGACCACCGCCGTCGTCCGCTACAACGAACTGCGGGGGCGGGACGCCTTCGCCACCACGGCGGCCGAGATGGCCGACGAAGGACAGCCTGCCGAGGTGGCGCCCCTGACCAGGGAGGAGTCCCTGGAGCTCCTCGCCCTCGGCGACGTGGTCGTCCGCAAGGCTGGCTACGGCCGCCAGTTGGGCGTCCGGTCGGCCCGGGTCGCCGGCGCCTCATGGGCCCAGATCGGGGCGGCGCTGGGCATGACCAAGCAGGCCGCCTGGGAGGCGCACACCCGGTGGATCGAGGACCAGGCCGCCCGGCACAGGGACCAGGGCTCCGAGGGTTTCGACGAGCGGGACGCGGCGGCGGCGCGGGCCCTTGCCGGCGATGACCCCGAGGCGGCGGGCGACACACCAGGATGATCGGAGCAGCCGACAGGACTGCGGCCGCGGTTCGTGCCGGCTACTTCTTGGCCGGTGGTTTCGGCGAGCAGCGCCAGCGCCTGAGACTCAATCACGGCCGCGCCTCGGATCTTCGCTCTCGGCCAGCAGCCGCTCCAATACCGCTCTGATGCTTTCGCTGGATCTCCAAAGCCAGGTTGCACTTAGCCAGTTCGGACTCCAGCCGCTCGTTGCTGCGCGACAGTCGATCAAGCTCCCGCTGCTCTGGACCGCGGGTCATCGGCCGCGGTTGCCCGCCAAGTCCCTTCCAGGGCGCCCACGTCACGAGCCCGGCGCCACTCCACCGGGGCGAGGAGTACGACCCCTTCCGGCGCGCACCCTTCCCATCAGTCGTGGGGTTATCGGGTCGTCAAGTCACCGGGGGCTGGCCGTCGTGCTGTTTACGCGGCGCACATGTCGCCGGCCGCCGCAGTCGCAAGCAGCACGAATAGCCGGCCCGAGACATCGCGACGACTACGCTGCGAAGTGCAGCGTTACCTCACTGTTTTCGCGGAGGAGCATTGGACGACGCGCGCTGGACACAGTGCACGCCGTCCGAGTTCGCCTGGGAACGGGCAGCGCTCACTTGGCTGCACACCATCCTGCCGAGTCTGGATCCCTTCCGCGCCTGGGCCAATGGTGAGTTCGTCGCCGGCGACGGATCGGTCAATGAGGTCGATGTCGTTCTGATCACGCCAGCCGGCGTCAGCCTGGTTGAGATCAAGTCCTGGCGCGGCCACCTCTCCGGCGACGGTACGACGTGGCAACAGCACCACCGCGCCCCGGTCGACAACCCGGTCAGACTGGTCAACAAGAAGGCCCGCAAGTTCAAGTCACTACTGCAGGCGACGACCGCAATGCGCGGGCTGCGGGCGCCCTGGGTCGAGGGCATCGTCTTCCTGAGCGTCCCGGAGCTCGACGTCGGCGGGCTGACCGCCACCGGGCGAGCGAACGTCTTCGGCCGACCGAATCACGCCGGGCTGCCGGACCTGCTGGAGCACCTGCGGCGCGGCGGTCCGGTCGACGCCGCCGCCGGCCGCCGGCTCGCCCGGGCCGTCGAGCAAGCCGGCATCCGGCAGTCCCCGCGCGCCCGCAAGGTCGGCACGCTGCAACTCAGAATGCCGGCGCTCCAGGAGGGGCCGGGCTGGCAGGACTACTGGGCGCGACACGAGCGATTCCTTGACGACCCGCCGCGCCGGGTACGGATCTACCTCGTCGGCTCTGCGACCACAGCTGACCAGCGGAGCAAGCTCGTGCGCGCCGCCGAGCGGGAGTACAAAGCCCTGCGCGGCATCGAATTTCCCGGCATCTCGGCCCCGATCGACTTCGTCGAGCACGATCTCGGCCCGGCCCTGGTCTTCCCCTACGACGAGGGCTTCGTCCGGCTGGACCACTTCCTCACCGAGCACGGCACCCGGATGTCGGTCGACGAGCGGCTCGCGCTGGTCCGCTCGATTGCGGAAACCATGGACTACGCGCATCGCCGGGTGCTCACCCACCGCAGCCTCGGTCCGAGCTGCATCTGGGTACGCCGCGACGGCGAGGAATGCGCCGTCCGGGTCACCGACTGGCAGACCGCCTCGCGCGGGTCGGACACCGGCACCGGCGTGACCGGTACCCGCACGATCGCCGATCTGGCCGACGCGGGCGCCAGCGGTTACTGCGCGCCGGAGTGGGCCTGGGCCACCCGCAGTGGTGTTGCGCTCGATGTCTTCAGCCTTGGCGCGACGGCGTACTTAGTCCTCACCGGCCAGGCACCGGCCGCCTCCTACGCCGCCCTCACCCAGCGGCTGCACATGCAACACGCCCTGCACCTGCGCCAACAGCTCGACGGCGTACCCGAGGCGCTGGACCAGCTGATCGCCGATGCCACCGCCGCCGACCCGGCGAAGCGCACCGCTGACGTGTCGGCGTTCCTGGCGGCACTGGATGAGATCCGGGTCACCCTGAAGACACCGGTCGAGGAGGCGCTGTCACCCGCCGACCCCCTGCAGGCCGAGCCGGGCGACGAGATCGACGGGTTCACCGTCGTCCGGGTCCTGGGGCGCGGCTCGACCGCCCGCGCACTGCTGGTGCACACCACGAGCCCGGACGACATCAGCGTGCTCAAGGTATCGCTGGACCCGAGCAAGGACGGCCGCCTTCGTGGGGAGGCCGACGCCCTGGCCGTGCTGCGGGACCAGCCGGGGATCGTCCGGCTCGAGGACGGTCCGCTCACCATCGGCAACCGGCTGGCCATCCTGCTGTCGTACGCCGGGGAGCGCACGCTCGCCCAGGAGCTGCGCGAGCGAGGCCGGCTGCAACCGGAGTGGCTGCACGACTGGGGCCGCGATCTGCTCGACGTGGTGGATGCGCTGGAGCGCCTGGGCGTCGCGCACCGCGACATCAAGCCCGACAACCTCGGCGTCCACGAGCGCGGCGGCAAGGCCACCAAGCGCCGGCTCGCGCTGTTCGACTTTTCGCTGGCGGCGGAGCCACTGACCGCGGTGGATGCGGGCACTCCGCCGTACCTCGATCCGTTCCTCGGCGGCCTAGAGCGGCGACTGTGGGACGTCGCGGCCGAGCGGTACGCCGCCGCCGTCACCCTCTACGAAATGGCCACCGGCCGGCGACCCGAGTACGGCGGGTCCGGCGCGCACCCCGGCTTCACCGACGCCGACGTCACCCTGGACGAAGAGCTGTTCGAGCGGGCCTACGCCGGGGGACTGGCCGAGTTCTTCCGCCGCGCGCTGGATCGGTACACCGGCAAGCGCTTCGAGACCACGGCGGACATGCGCCGCGCCTGGGACGAGGTCTTCCGCCGGGCCGAGACCGTGGTGCCACCGGCGGCACCCCTGCGCCTCACCCGGGACACGCCCCTGGGCGCCGCCGTCCTGTCGCCGCAGGTGCTCACCGCGCTAGAGCGGCTCGGCGTCACCACCGTCGGCGCCGCGGCGGACCTGCCGCTGGCCAAGGTGGTCTGGCTGCCCGGCATCGGCACCCGCACCCGCAGCCTGCTGGTCCAGGAGCTGGGGAAGCTGCGCGACCAGCTGCCCGCGGTGGAGCCGGCCGTCGAGCCGACCCTGCTCGACCAGGTCGCCGCGGCGCTGCTGCCCGGCGACAACTCCCGAGCGGTCGCCGAGGCGCTGCTGGGGTTGGGCGGCACCCCGACGGACACCTGGCCCTCTAGCCGCGATGTTGGCCATCAGCTCCGATCCGAGCAGCGCCAGGTCCGCGACGCGGTGGCGCGACTGGAGCAGCACTGGGTCAACGTGGCCGGCATGTCCGCGGTGCGGGACCTGCTGGTGGAGGTGGTGGACGGTTTGGGCGGGGTCGCGCCCGCGGGACTCTGCGCCGCCGCCCTGCTCGACCGACTCGGGTCCGCCGTGGACGCTCCGCTGCGGGAACGGCTGGCGGCGGCGGTGGTCCGGGCGGCGATCGACGCGGAGCTGGCGGACCCCGACCTCGCCGGCGATCCGCGACTGACGTACTCCCGGCAGGACCGCGGCATCCTGGTGGCAGCCGGGCCTGCGACGGCCGGCACCGGTCCGGGCACGGCGGACCGGCTGGAGTGGGCGACTCGGCTGGGCGCGGTCGCCGCCGAGCTGGCCGGAAGTGACCCGCTGCCGGTTCCGCAGCGGGTGCTGGAGGCGTTGCGCGCGGTCTCACCGAGCAGCCCGGAGGATGCCAGTGCCGCGCCGGACGACCAGCTCGTCGCCGTCGCCGTCCTCACCGCCGCCAACGCGGCGGCGACCCCACGCCTGGAGATCTATCCGCGTGGCCTGGATGCCGGCCGGGCGCTCCGGCTGGCGGCCGGTTCGCTGTACGGCGCAACCGACCTCGCCCCCGCCGAAGTCGCGGCCCGGGTGGCGGCCCGATTCACCCACGCCTTGCCGTTGCCGGGACGGCCGGAGCTCGACGCGCTGCTCGCCGCTGCCGGCGTGCCGCTGGTGTGGAACGAGAAGGCGGCCAGGTACGTCGCCAAACAGGCCTTGGTCAGCGGGGTCACCGGCCTGGTGTCCACCACCCGGCGAGCCCCCCGCGCCACGACCGGCACCGGCACCCGGCCGGGATGGCGACGGGTCGAGGACGCCGTGCTGGCCGCGGACGACCGGCTGCTCGGCACGCTGGAGCAAGGCGGCTGGCTGGTCGTCACGGTGGCCCCCCGCCGACTGGCCCGGGCAGAGCGGCAACTGGCCGGCTTCGACGGCGTTGCGCACCTCGACGTCGAGCGGGTCGTGCTCGACGGCATGCGGTCCTTCTGTCGGGAGCGCAACGTTCGCTGGGAGCGGGTACTGCAGGCGGACGCCGGCGACCGGGGTGGGCCGGCATGGGCCCGACTACGGCAGGTCGTCGCAGCCGGCGTCGACGCCTTCCGCACGGCGCTGCAACAGGCCGGTACGGCCGTGCTGGTGGTCAACAGCGGGGTGCTGGCCCGCTACGACGAGCACCTGAGCGTGCTCGCCACGGTGAAGGGCGCGATGCGCACCGGTGCTGGCGGAGTGCCGCGCACCGTGTGGCTGCTGGTGCCGTGGGGCGACCCAGAAGCCGCGCCGCTGCTCGACGGCGTGGCCGTCCCGATGCTCGGCACCGAGTGGCTGGCGCTGCCTCCAGAGTGGATCGCCAAGCACGAGGACGCTCGGGGCGGCGCGGCGTGATCGACGCCGGGCGACTGCTCGCCGACCTGCAGCGCCACGTGCGGCTACTGGAGACGGACCTGCGCAGCCGGGTGACCGACGAGGCGCAGGTACGCGGGCGTTGGGAGCGCGACTACCGGGACGCGTATTCGGCTCAGCGCACCGGGCTGGGTTACGAAGTCTGGCGCGACCAACGCATCACCCAGGTGGCAGCCGGCTGGGTGCTCGCGTGCGTGTTCACCCGGTTCTGCGAGGACAACCAGCTGCTCGACGAGGTGTGGCTCGCCGGACCGGCTGAACGCCTGGCAGAGGCCCGCGACCGACAACTGCACTTCGGCCGGGAGAACCTTGGCTCCTCCGACCTCGACTACCTGCAGGCCGCGATCCGCCGGCTCACGGACTTCCCAGTGACGGCGCGGCTGGTCGACCGGCACAACCCGCGGACGCTGCTGGACCCAACCCCCGATGCGGCCACCGCGCTGCTGGAATTCTGGCGGCGCATCGACCCGGAACGCGGGCAGCTGGCGCACGACTTCACCGACGAGGGCCTACGCACCCGGTTCCTCGGTGACCTCTACCAGGACCTGTCCGAGCAGGCGCGCAAGGACTACGCGCTGCTGCAGACGCCGAAGTTCGTCGCGGACTTCATCCTCGACCGCACGCTCGAACCGGCGATCGAGACATTCGGGCTCGCGGGCCTGCGGCTGATCGATCCGACCTGCGGGTCGG
>JADGOU010000155.1 GCA_017882835.1 Frankiaceae bacterium
GGGGCAGTTGAGGGGGTGGGTGGACAAGTGGGCGTGGGTCAGCGGGGACGGCCCGAAAGCGATCTTCGCCGGTGCGGTGTCGTGGCTGCGGGAGCGGGGCGTGCTGCTGCCGGGGGTCAGTACGTTGACGCCAACCCGACGCCTCATGATCTAACTCGCCATGTGTCGGGTGGCCGGGGGGAATCGCACCCCCCGGCTTGATCGACGTTGCTGCCAGCCAGCGGTGAACCATGTCCCGTGGCATCGGTTCGGATGTCGACAAGCCCAGGACAGCCCGGACCGGGCGTCATTCCTGGACGAACTCGATCTCCGGCGGGGGACGCCGGAAGAGCCTCGTCAGGTAGGTGAGGTAAAGGATGCCGCAGGTCAGCCAAATCAGGCCGAGCAGTTTCGCCTTACCGTCGAGATGGAAAAGCAGGTAGATATCCACGACGGCCCCAACGGCCGGAAAGACGACGTGGGTCACCACGCTTTGCCTGGGCCCCTCGGCGCGGCCGCGGATGAATATGGCGATCACGCAGAGATTCACGAAAGTGAAGGCGCTGAACGCGCCAAAATTGATGAAGGACGTCGAGGTGGCGACGGTCAGCCTGAGTGCGATCAGCCCGACCGCCCCGGATAGGAGAATATTGATCGCCGGGGTGTGGAATCTCGGGTGGATGTAGCCGAAGACCCGCTTGGGAAACACCGAGTCGCGCCCCATCGCGTAGAGAAGCCTGGCCACACTAGCTTGGGCGGCGAGTCCAGAGGCGAACTGCGTCACGACCAGCCCGGCGAGGAAGACTGAAGAGAACAGGTTGCCGCCGATGGTCTTGGCGATCGCGAACGCGGCCGAATCGACGTCGACGAAGGCCGCGCCCGGATGCACCAGCTGAGTGGCGTAGGTGACGACCAGGAAGATGCCGCCGCCGATCAGCAGGACCAGCAGGATCGCCCGCGGGATGGTCTTCCTCGGTTCCAAGGTTTCTTCGGTCAACGTCGTGATCGCGTCGAAGCCTAAGAAGGAGTAGGCGGCCAGCGCCGCGCCCGCCGACACGCCGGAGATGGAGGTGTGACTGTTCAGGAACGGGGTGCTGCTCACCAGGCCCCCGGCGCCGGCCGCGTGGAACACCTGCCGCAGGGACAACGCGACGAAGATGCCGAGCACGAGGATCTGAAACGCCATGAGAAGGATGTTGGCGTTCGCCGCGGCCTTGATTCCGATGAGATTCAGCGCTGAGGTGATGACGATGAAGGCGACGATCCAGATCCACGTCGGGACACCCGGAAACTTCGCGGACAGAAAGGCGGCGCCGATGAGCCAGATGACCATGGGAAGAAAGAAGTAGTCGAGCAGTACGGCCCACCCGACCAGAAAGCCGACCCGGCTGTCGATCGAACGGCGGGTATAGGCGTAGGCAGATCCGGCCACCGGAAACAGGGTCGACATCTTGCCGTAGCTCAAGGCCGTGAACAGCAACGCGACGAGCGCCAGCAGGTAGCCAGTGGGCGTCGACCCGTGGGTCGCTTCGGCCAGCACCCCGAAGGTCCCAAGCACGATCATGGGTGCGAGGTAGGCGAGGCCGAAGAGAACGACGGGCCGCAGCGTCAACGAGCGGGTGAGACTCGGGGGGTGGGTGACCATTGAGACTGCTCCTGTCGGTCGACCACGATGTCGCGGCGACGGGGTGTGGTCGTAGTGGGCGTGTGGCGGTGCTCGTCAGCCACTGCTGGTCGGGCGCCAGCGCTTCGGATCCATGCGGCCCTGATAAAGCGGCAGCTCCAGCGGTTCATCGGCGTCGCGGAACTGATCCCACATCCGGTTGAGGCCGGCGGTCCCGAACGTGCGGACGCGGGTGACGTCGTCCAGATCAAGAACGTCGGTCAGGACCGTCGGTGCTTCGGCCGCCCCAACCCGGACCCGACCCTCCGGATCGACGACGACGCTTCGGCCGGTGCCGAGGGGGGCAGCGGCGTTCACGCTGATGACAAAGACTTGGTTCGTGATGGCGTTGGCGCGGGCCAGCACAACCTCTTGGTCCCGGTCGCAGGTTGTGGTCTGCGTCGGATTGACGATCACTTCGGCGCCCATCCAAGCGAGGTGCCGAGCTACCTCTGGGAACCACGCGTCGTAACAGATGGACACACCAATGCGGCCGACGGGAAGATCAAAGACCACAAACCGGTCCCCCGGCAGGTACGGCTCGTAGGGGCGCCAGGGGAAGCACTTGCGGTAGGAGGCGACGAGCTCCCCGGTCGGCGACAACACCACGGCGGTGTTGTACAGCGCCCCATCCTCTCCGAGTTCGCAGACGGTGCCCGGCATCAGCCACACCCCGAGGTCCCCGGCCAGCTCGCCCAGCAGCTTGACCCTCGGACCGTCCAGCGGCTCGGCGGCCGCCCGCAACGCGGCGTTCCGCTCCGCCAGGAGCCCGTCGACCCCGAACAGATGCAGCTCCGGGTAGATCGCGAGCCGGGTGTTCGGGAAGTCATCCATCAGCGCGGCGACCTGATCGGCGAAACCGGGCCTGGCGCCCGTCAGCGGCACGGGGGGAACCTGAGCGACCGCGAGAGGCAGCAGGCGCGACACCGGCTCCACCTGTTTCCTGGGGTGGCGGAGTTGTATCACCCAACCCGTCTGGTGCGCTCAGCCCGACGGCTATCGGAGCGCTCCGATCTCCTTGGCAGGAGTAGTTGAGACACCGGTACACCCTGACTCTCAGCCACCGCCCCCGAAAGGTGGAACAGGGTGCTCGACCGGCATCGTCGACTCCCCGGCGACCGCGCCGAGCCGGGGCTCGCGCTGGGTTCGACTCCGAACGAGAGTCAGCGACCGGGACGGGGCAGCGGCGGGCCGAGCTCGGCAGCGCCCCAGCCGCCGGTCTGGGCTAGGTCGCGGACTTCTTGGAGCGCCACCGAGAGCATCGCGAGGTCTAGGTCGCCGCTCGCCATAAGGTCCCGCAAGACCTGCCGGCAGCGGGCGACCCGCTGGGCGTTGTCCTCGAGCCAGTCCGCCAGGATCCGCGAGGTGTCGCCGGGTCCGGCGCCGCGCAGCACACCCGCGGTGAGCCACCGCCGCTGCATCGCCACTTCGTCGCGCAACCCGGCCTTTGCGGCGAGCTCCCAGTGCGAGTCGAGTGGCCCGCCAACCACTTGCGTCTCGAGCCAGTCCAGGCCCAGCGCGTCGCTGACCGCGAAGTAGGTGCGGGCCACCAGGTCGGGGTGGCGGCCCAGCGCGCTGCCCAGCTCAACGATGTCGAGGGCCGCGGTCAGTGGTGCGAGCTCGGCGATGGACGCGGCCACGGACTCGCTGACACCGGAGGCGACCAGCTCCCCCGTCCGTCGAGCCAGTCGGTCCGTCTGCGCCAGCGACAGCATCGACGGTAGTAGAGTACGGAACTCCTCGAGCGGCGAGCGGAACCGCTCGACCTCGGCGGTAACGTCGAGTGGCTGGCGGCGGGTGCGCAGCAGCCAGCTGAGTGTGTGCTCGAGGAAGAGCTGCACGTCCCGGGACAGCTCCGGGCGCACCGGGCCGGCATCCGCGCCGGCGAACCCAGCCCATCCGCCGGGCAGTTTGAACACGTCGCGGACGATGCGGTAGGCGCGGGTGACGTCGGCGGTGCCAGCGCCGGTCCGTTCCTGCAGCCGGTAGATGAAGCCCGGCCCCAGCGCGTTGACGAGGTCGTTGCTGAGCCGGGTCGCGATGATCTCTCGGTGGAGCGGGTGGTCGGCGATCCAGGGGCGGCAGCGCTCGACGACCGCCGGCGGAAAGTACTCGTACAGCTCGCTCCCGAAGTAGGGATTCGCCGGGACGTCGGAGCGCAGCAGCTCCTCCCGCACGAGGTTCTTCGAGTGGGCGAGCAGGACCGCGATGTCCGGTCGGGGCAGTCCCTGGCCGGATTCCTGTCGGGTGGCGAGCTCCGCCTCGTCGGGCAGCGATTCGAGCGCGCGGTCCAACCCGGTCTCCGCCTCCAGGTTACGGATTAGCCGGGCGTGGCGGTCCAGGTCATGGCTGGACTGAGCCTCCGCCGCGCTGATCGCCTCCGCCTGGAGCTCGTTGTCGCGCAGCACGTCGCGGACGACGTCGTCGGCGACGGAGGACAGCAGGTCGTCGCGCTCGGCGCGGTCCAGTTCGCCGCGCAGGACCGCCGCGTCGAGCAGAATCTTGAGGTTGACCTCGTGGTCGGAGGTGTCGACGCCGGCCGAGTTATCGATGAAGTCGGTGTTGATCCGGCCGCCCGCGTCGGCGTACTCGATCCGGCCGCGCCGGGTGACGCCGAGGTTGCCACCCTCGGCGACGACCCGGCAGCGCAGAGTCTTCGCGTCCACTCGCACCGCGTCGTTGGCCCGGTCGGCGGCGTCCGTGTTGGTCTCGCCGCTTGCCTTGACATAGGTGCCGATACCGCCGTTCCACAGCAGGTCGACCGGGGCGCGCAGCAGGGCCTGGATAACCTCGGCCGGCGGCAGCTCTACCGCGTCGACGCCCAGCCGCCGACGCACCAGCGCCGAGAGCGGGATGGACTTCGCAGTCCGCGCGAAGATCCCGCCGCCCGGGGACAGCACGGCGGTGTCGTAGTTCATCCAGGTCGAGCCGGGGAGCCGGAAGAGCCGCTCCCGCTCGGCGAAGGAGATCTCGGGGTCGGGGTCCGGGTCGAGGAAGACGTGCCGATGGTCGAACGCGCCGACGAGTCGAAGTTGCCGGGACAACAGCATCCCGTTGCCGAAGACGTCACCGGACATGTCGCCGATCCCCACGACCGTGATCTCTTGCCGGCGCGCGTCCACGCCCAGCTCGCGGAAGTGGTGCCGGACGGACACCCAGGCGCCGCGTGCGGTGATGCCCATCGTCTTGTGGTCGTAGCCGGCGGAGCCACCGGAGGCGAAGGCGTCGCCCAGCCAGAAGTAGTACTCGGCGGCGACCTCGTTGGCGAGGTCCGAGAACGAGGCGGTGCCCTTGTCGGCGGCCACCACCAGGTAAGGGTCCGGATCGTCCAGGCACACGGTTTCCGGCGGCGCGACGATTGCGCCCTCGACGATGTTGTCGGTGATGTCGAGCAGGCCACGGATGAATGTGACGTAGCAGCGCCGCACCTCCGCGGTCGCCGCGGTCTTCTCGAGTGCCTCCAGTGGTCTCTTGACCACGAACGCGCCCTTGGCCCCGCCGGGTACGATCACTGCATTCTTGACGTGCTGGGCGGTCGCCAGGCCCAGCACCTCCGTGCGGAAGTCCTCCGGCCGGTCTGACCAGCGGATGCCCCCGCGGGCGACCTTCGCGGCGCGCAGGTGCAGCCCCTCCATTTGGGGTGAGTAGACGAACGTCTCCACCGGCGGGCGTGGGCGCGGCAGGAGTGGCAGCCGCGCAGTGTCGAGCTTGAACGAGAAGTACGGCTTCGGCTCCGAGTCGGGGCCATGCTGGAAATAGTTGGTGCGTACGGTCGCCAGGACGAATTGCCACAGCCCGCGCAGCAGTCGGTCCTCATCGAGGTTCGTCACCTGCTCGAGCAGGTGCTCGAACTCGCCAACCGCACCGGCGTCGGTAACGCTGCCGCCGACCGGGTCCAGCCGCTCCGCGAACGCCGCGACAACAGCTCGCGCCACCGCCGGCCGCTGGCCGAGCGTCCGCTCGACGTAGGCCTGGCTGAACGTGAGGCCGGCCTGTCGCAGGTAGCGGTACGCCGCCCGGATCAGCGCAACCTGCCGCCAGCTCAGCCCGGCGGCGAGGACGAGCGCGTTCAGGCCGTCCACCTCGGCCCGGCCGTCCCACACTGCAGCGAAGGTGTCGCGGACGAGCGGGGCGAGCATTGACAGCGGCAGGTCGGCGCGCTCGCAAACCACGCCGAAGTCGTCCACCCGGGTGGCCGGCGGGCGCCCGGGTGGCGGCGGGCCGAGCCGGTGATCGGCGACCCGCAAACCGAGCGACTCCAGTGGCGCGAGGACGTCGGACAACAGCGCCGGGTCGGCGGGCCAGACGAGCCGCAGCCGCAGCCCGCCCTCGGTCGCCGCGGACAGTTCGATGTCAGGGGATGCGGGCCCCCGGCCGTCGTCGAGCATGATCACGCTCCGTCTCGTCTTGCCGGGCAGGTCTGGCCGAGCCGTCGACCTGCCAGCGCCACCCGGTGCCCGACCAGGTCCTTGCGCTGGTGCACCCTTGTGGTGTCGGTGGTTGAAGGACTGCCGATGCGGCTCCAGGCTGCCACCGTGGCGCGCACAATGAGGGGACGGTCATGACCAACGACACGATCCAGCCCACGGAGGTCGCCGGCGGCCCGACCCTGCCGCAGGAGCGGCGGGTGGTCACGGCCCTGCCCGGTCCGCGGTCCCAGGAACTCGCCGCCCGCCGGGCGGCCACGGTGGCGCGCGGCGTGAGCACGACGCTGCCCGTGTTCATCGCCCGAGCCGGCGGCGGGGTGCTCGTCGACGTCGACGGCAACTCGCTCATCGACTTCGGGGCCGGGATCGCGGTCGTCGGCGTCGGCAACGCCGCCCCGGCGGTCGTGGACAACGTGCGCGAGCAGGTGGCCAAGTTCACCCACACCTGCTTCATGGTCACGCCCTACGAGGGCTACGTCGCGGTCTGCGAGGAACTGGCCCGGCTCACCCCCGGCAGCCACGACAAGCGCTCGGCGCTGTTCAACTCCGGCGCCGAGGCGGTGGAGAACGCGGTCAAGGTCGCCCGTGCCTACACCGGGCGCCAGGCGGTCGTCGCCTTCGACCACGGCTACCACGGGCGGACGAACCTCACGATGGCGCTGACCGCCAAGAACATGCCGTACAAGCACTCGTTCGGCCCGTTCGCGCCCGAGGTCTACCGGATGCCGATGGCTTACCCGTACCGCTGGCCGACCGGCCCGGAGCGCTGCGGTGAGGAGGCCGCAACGGAAGTAATCAGTGCGATGGACAACCAGATCGGCGGCGGCAACATCGCTGCCGTGGTGATCGAGCCGATCCAGGGTGAGGGCGGTTTCATCGTTCCGGGGGCGGGCTTCCTGCCGCAGCTCGCCGAATACTGTCGGGCCAACGGGATCGTCTTCGTCGCCGACGAGGTCCAGACC
>JADGOU010000008.1 GCA_017882835.1 Frankiaceae bacterium
GGCGTCGCACCGGGAGAAGGCTCGCTGGCGCCGGCCGGGTCGACCAGGCTCATCAGGGTGCCGATGGTGGCGTCGTTGGTCAGTGTCTCCGCCAGGCCCTCAAGCCCGCCGTACTCGGCCCGCACCGCTGACCCCAGCTCGGCGAGCATGATCGAGTCGAAACCGAGATCGCCGACCAGGCTGAGCTGCGGGTGCAGCGTTGCCGCGGGGAAGGCGCAGACCTTGGCCACCAGTTCGATGACGGCCGCTGCCCGCGACACCCGGGAACCGGCCGGCTCCGACCCGGCCGCCGGCTGAGCCGACGCGCCGACTGAGCCGACGCGAGCCGGCGCCTCCGTCGGCGGTCCGGCAACCGGTGGGATGGCCGGGAACTCAGCTGCCGGCGGCAGATCGGGCGTCGGCAGTCCGCGCAGCACTTCGGCTTGGAGCCGGAGCACCTCGGTCTGTTCGCGCAACAGGCTGACGAGGTCGGACATGGGATCTCCAGCGGGGGACGGCACCGGGTCTGGCCCGGGCGGGACGGCCGGCGACGGACCGGCAGGGCGGGGGAGGGCGACCGCGCCGTCGAGGTCGCCGGTTGGGCTCGACGGCCAGTAGGGCTCGGACTCCAGCGGTGTGGGCGGCAGAGTGATCGGCGGCCGGGCAGACCGCCGAGCCAGCCCAGTGGGGTCGAGCGGATGCCCGAGTACGGCGAGCAGCGCCAGCGCCGCGACGAACGACTGGCCGCCGTCGGGCAGCTCCGCCGCAACGCCGATCAGTTCCGGCGCGTCGGCTGCGGGCCGGTCGGCCCGCAACAGCCCGAGCAGCGACCGGCCTGGGCCAACCTGGACGATGGTCGACCCCTTGGTCGCGCCATCGGGCAAGGCCGCCAGCGTGCGGCCCGCCGCGACGAAGTCCACCGGGGAGGTGGCATGGCGACGCCACAGCGAGCGGATCTGCCCCTGGTCGCCGTACTGCTCGCCGGTGACGGCGGAGATGACGGGGATGCGGGGAGTGGAGAGTTCGAGCTTAGCCAGGTGCGGCTCCAGGGCGTCGGCCGCCGGTGCCATCAGTGCGGTGTGGAAGGCGTGGGACACCGCCAGCTCGGTGGTGGTCCAGCCCGGCTGGCGGAGTTGCTCGCGGGCGGCGCGCACAGCGGAGGCATGGCCGCTGATGACGACCTGGCGCTCGGCGTTGACGTTGGCGATCCACACGTGGCTGAGTCCAACGAGGTACGGCGCGACCTCGGCCGGCCCGGCCGAGACGGCCAGCATCGCTCCCGGCTCGGCAAGCTTTAGGTCCGCCATCGCGGCACCGCGGCGAGCCACCAGGCGCACGGCCTCCTCGCCGGTGAGCACGTCGGCCGCGGCGGCGGCGCAGAACTCGCCGAGGCTGTGCCCGAGCACGCGATCCGGGCGAACGCCGACGCTGGCGAGCAGGTCGGTCAGTGCCAGGCTGAGCGCCGCGATCGCCGGCTGGCACACCTGCGTCTGGGCCAGCCGAGCGGCCTGGTCGCCGGCTGGGCCGGTGGCCGGGTACAGCGCCGCCACCGGGCCTGCCCCGGTCTCCGCGCAGGCGACCGCGTCCAGCTCATCGAGGCGCCGCCGGAAGACGGGGAACAACTCGTAGAGGTCGCGCAGGATGCCGACCCGCTGAGCGCCCTGGCCCGGATAGGCGAAGGTGATCGGCCCAGGCGCGACGGCCGGGTCTCGCGCCGCGTAGCACACTCCCGGGGCCAGGCGCGGCCCGGTCAGTCGGGCGTCCGCGAGCAGGGCGGCGGCGAGGCCGAGCCGCTCCCGCAGCTGCGCCTGGTCGGCGGCAACTACGGCCAACAGGTGTTCTTGGCGCTCTCGGCCGGCCAGTTCGGCGGCCACCGCGGATGGCGTCAGCAGCGGGTCTCCCGCCACGGCGGCGGCCACCGCCGCGGCGTGTCGGCTCAGCAGCGGGCGGGTCGGTGCGGAGACCAGCAGCAGCTGGGGCGACCGGGGCTCGGCCGCCACCCGGATCACGTCTCGAACCGACGACTGCACGCAACCGGGCGGGCTATCGACGGGCACGCCCGTTCTCGGGGCGGCGCCACCTACCGGCGGCGGTGGGCCCGGCTCGGTCTCCTCCAGCACCACGTGGACGTTCGTACCGCCAAAACCGAAGCTGCTGACGCCGGCGCGACGCGGTCCGTCCGGGCTGTGCCAGGCCGCCCGGGCGGTGGCAACCGCGAATCGCGAAGCGTCCAGGTCGAGGCGCGGGTCGGGTCGGAATGGCGACGGCTGCGGCGGTATCACGCGGTGTGCCAACACGCCGACGGTCTTGATCAGGCCGGCCACCCCGGCCGCTGCCATGGTGTGGCCGACGTTCGCCTTGACCGAGGACAGCCAGCACCGGGAGTCGCCGGCTTCGCTCTGGAGCACCGCCCGCAGCGCGGTGAGCTCGGTGCGGTCACCGACCGCCGTCCCGGTGCCGTGCGCCTCGAGGAAGCCCACGCTCGCCGGGTCGACGGCGGCGTCGGCGTACGCCCGGCGCAGCGCCAACGCCTGACCAGCAGCGTCCGGGGTCATCGGGCCCTGCGCCCGGCCGTCGTTGCTCGCGCCCGAGCCTTTGACCACGGCGTACACCTTGTCGCCGGCTGTCCGGGCGTCGGCCAGGCGCTTGAGCAGGACGGCGCCCACGCCCTCGCCGAGGACGAATCCGTCGGCGGCCTCGTCGAAGGGCCGGCAGCGGCCGGAAGGTGAGACGGCACCGATCCGGCTGAACCCGATCAGGCTGTCCGGCACCAACGCGACGTGCACACCACCGACCACAGCCGCCGAGCAAGCCCCGGACCGCAGGTGCAACAGGGCTTCGTGGACAGCGAGCAGCGACGAGGAGCAGGCGGCATCGATCACGAAGCTCGGGCCGCCGAAGCCGAAGGTCTGGGCGACGGCCGCCGCCGTCATGTTGAGCAGCGTGCCGGTCATCGTGAATGCGCGGGGCGCGGGAACGTCACGGACGAGCTCCCGAACCGCCGCGGCGAGGTCGTTGTCGGCGCGGGCGCCGAACGCGCCGGCCGCCATCTGGGCCGAGCGCAGGCCGGCGGTCAGCACATCCTTGAAGGTGGTCACGGACGCGCCGACGAAGACCGACGTCCGCTCCCGGTCCAGCCGTCGGGTGGCGTCCCCGGCATCCTCGAGCGCGGCCTCCACGGTTTCGATGAGCAGCCGTTGCTGCGGGTCCATGACCTGCGCCCGGCGGGCGGAGATCCCGTACCGGCGGGCGGCGAAGCGGCGGATGTCGGGCAGGAAGGCGCCGACGTCGGTGTAGCTGCGTTGCGGGTCCCTGCCGCTCGGGTCGAAGCCGGACCGCCACCGGTCAGGTGGCACCGGACCGAACGCCGTACCGCCGCTGTCCACCAGTCGCCACAGCGCGGGCACGTCCGGCGCCGACGGATAGCGGCCGGCCATGCCGACGACGGCGATGTCCGGTCGGTCCGCCGCGGCCGACCTCATGCGGTCACGGCCTTCCGGCGAACGGTCGGCAGCACGTCGAGGATCTCCTGGACCGTGGCCGCGCCGACCAGCTCCGCCGGTGCGATCCGGGCGCCCAGCCGCTCCTCGAGGCAGCAGACGAGCTCCAGCACCTGAACCGAGTCCAGGCCCAGGTCGGCGACCTCCGTCTCGGCGGTTAGTGCCGGCACCAACCCGGTGGGACTGACATCCGCCACCGCGAGGGCGAACAGCTCCAGCACGTCGTCGGGCAGGCCGCCCTGGTCAGCTTCGAAATCCATAGCTTCTCCCCGAGCCAGCTGCCCGCTTCGGCAGCATCTGGGGCCCGGTCGGCGTCCGGATCCGGCGGGCGTGGGTCCGCAGTGACAGAGCGTCCGGGAGCCGGCGTGATACCCGTGGGGGCCAATGGCCGCGGGCCGGCACCGATGTATCAACGTCAGGGCAGGCGGGCTCTGCCAAGCGACGGCCATCGAGGGCGAGAGACGAAAGAGAGCTGCCATGTCGGAGAGCACGTCTGCGACCACCCTGGTTGCCGCGATCGAGCAGCTGCCGGTCGCGGTCGGCCGGAGCTTCACGTTCGTCGACGCCGCCGGCGCGGAAACTGCCGTCGGTTTCCCCGACCTGCACGCGACCGTGGCGCGCCGACACGCGCAGCTCGCCGAGCTGGGCGTCCGTCGCGGCGACCGGGTCGCCGTCGTGCTGCCCGACGCGGCCGACTTCGTACCGACCTTCCTCGGGGCGGTTCGCGGTGGTGCGGTGCCCGTGCCGCTCTACCCGCCGGTCGCGCTCGGGCGGCTCGACGCCTACCTGGACGGTTTGACCGCGATGCTGCGGGTGGCGGCACCGACCCTGCTGTGCACCGGGTCTGCTCTCCGCAACGTGCTCGCCTCCTTGCTGGCCCGGGTGCCGTCCCTGCGAGCGGTCGTCGCCGTGGACGGCCTGCCCGAGCCGACCGCGGCCCCGGCAGCCGCCTCGGTGACTCCGGATGAGACCGCGCTGTTGCAGTTCACCAGTGGCAGCACCGCGCACCCCAAGGGCGTGGTCGTGCCGCACGGTTCGCTGGCGGCCAACGCGGAGATCATCATGCGCCACGCCCTGGGCGTCGGGCCGGAGGACTCGGGCCTGAGCTGGTTACCGCTCCACCACGACATGGGACTGATCGGATTCGTGCTGGCGCCGATCTTCGTGCCCACGTCGGTGACCTTCCTGCCGACGCTGACCTTTCTGCGCGACCCGCAGTCGTGGTTCGACTGGATCGACCGCAAGCGCGCCACCATCTCCTTCGCGCCCAACTTCGCCTATGCCCGGGTCCGCCGGCGGGTGCCGGCCGAGGCGCTGGCTCGCTGGGATCTGTCCTGCGTGCGGGTTCTCGGCTGCGGGGCCGAGCCGATCAGCGCCGACACCATGCGTGCGTTCGTGGACACGCTTAGTCCGGCGGGCCTGCGGCCGCAGTCGATCGTTCCCTGCTACGGCATGGCGGAGGCGACGCTGGCCATGGCGTTTGCCAGTGCGGAGGAGCTGCTGCGGGTTGACGCCGTGGACGCCACGGCGTACCGGCTGCAGGGGGAGGCGCTGCCGGTGACCGCGGCGACGACCACCGCGCAGGAGTTCGTCAGCTGCGGCCGGCCAGGGCCGGCGCATCAGATCGTGGTCGTCGACGAGCGGGGCCGGGTGCTGCCGGAGCGGGTTGTCGGTGAGCTGGTGTTCCGAGGCCCGTCGGTGACCCGGGGCTACTTCGGCAACATCGAGGCCACCCGCGACGCGGTCGTCGACGGCTGGCTGCGCACTGGTGACCTCGGCTACCTGGCCGCGGGGGAGGTCTACGTGACCGGGCGCAAAAAGGACGTCCTCGTCATCCGCGGCCGCAACGCCGATCCGCAACAAGTCGAATGGGCGGTCGAGTCGGTGAGCGGCATCCGGGCGGGCAACGTCGCGGCCTTCACCCGGCCGGGAGGTGAGACCGAGGAGCTCGTGGTGGCCGTCGAGCGCACCGCTGCCGGCGCGGACGACGCACTCGCCGCGGCCGTCGCCCGACGGGCCACCGAGGTCACGCAGTTAGCGGTCGCCGACGTGGTCCTGCTGCGCGCCGGCGATCTGCCGAAGACCTCCTCCGGCAAGGTGCAACGGGCCCGAACTCGCGAGTTGTACCTGGCCGGAGACCTGGGCGCCGTGCTCTCACCCGCGCGCACGGTCGCCTGAGGGGAGAAACCCGTCCCGCCCGTCTGCCCACTGACCCGTCCCGTCGGGAGGATTTCGTGCTCGAGCGGTTGGCAGCATTCGCCGTCCGGCATGCCAAGGCGGTCCTGCTGGCGGCGGTGCTGACGGCGCTCGTCGCCGGTGCCGTCGGCGCCGGGGTGGCCGGGCGCCTGAGCACCGGCGGCTTCACCGACCCGGGTTCGTCGAGCGCCCGGGCCGAGCGGCTGCTCACCGACCGGCTGCACCGGCCGCCAGCGAACCTGGTGCTGATGGTGACCGCACCGGGACCAGTGACCAGTCCGGCGGTGGCGGCCGACGGCCTGGCGCTGACCAACCGGCTGGCGGCCGATCCCGGCGTCGTCCAGGTCGCGTCGTACTGGTCGCTCGGATCACCCCCGGAGCTGGTCAGCCGGGACGGGCGCAGCGCCCTGGTGGTGGGCCGGGTGACCGGAGCGGAACCGGATGTACGACGGACGGTGCGCCGACTCGGACGGAGCTACGCGCAGGGCGTCGGCTCGCTGCGCGTTCGCGTCGGTGGCAGCGCGGAGGTCACCCGGGCCATCGACGAACGGGCGGAGGCGGACCTGCGCCGAGCCGAGGTGATCGCCCTGCCGGTGACGCTCGTCCTGCTGGTGCTGGTCTTCGGCGGGCTGGTGGCAGCACTGCTGCCGCTGGGCGTCGCCCTCGTCGCCACGCTCTCCACCATGGCGCTGTTGCGCGGGCTCACCGAACTCACGCCGGTGTCGCTGTTCGCGCTGAACCTCACCACCGGCCTCGGGCTCGGACTCGCCGTCGACTACTGCCTGTTCGTCATCAGCCGCTACCGCGAGGAGCTGCGCCGCGGAGCAGCTGGCGACGCGGCCATCGTGCGCGCGCTGGCAACCGCGGGCCGGACCGTGCTGTTCTCCGCCGTGACCGTTGCCGGCTGCCTGGCCGCGCTGCTGGTCTTCCCGCTCGGCTTCCTGCGGTCCACGGCGTACGCCGGTATTCTGGTAGTGACGCTGTCCCTGCTCGGCGCCCTCGTGCTGCTGCCGGCCCTGCTGGTCGTCCTCGGCCCGCGGATCGACGCCTTGGACCCGCTGCGGCGGATTCGCCCCCGAGCCGGACGGCACCGGGCCAGTCGAGGTCTCTGGTACGACCTCGCCGACCGGGTGCTGCGGCGCCCGCTGCTGGGTGTGGTCGGCATCACGGTGCTGCTGGCCGTGCTCGCCACACCGTTCCTGCACGTGCGGTTCGCCAACGCCGACGACCGCACGTTGCCGGCCTCTGCGCCCGCCCGGCAGACGCAGGACGCGCTGCGCACCGAGTTCGCGTTGCAGCTGGACGGCCAAGCCTTCGCCGTGCTTCCGAGCGTCGATCCGGCGACCGAGGCCGGCCGAGCTGTCGCTGCGCGGTACACCGCGACGCTGTCGACATTGCCCGGGGTCGAGCAGGCCGAGGGACCCACCGGCCGTTACCGCGAGGGCGCGCGGTCCGCCGGACCGTCCGCATCCGTGCCGCCGGGTCCGACGGTGGTCGCGGTGCTGCCGAGGGTGGACCCCGGGTCGCCGGCGGCGGAGCAGGTGATCCGGGCCATGCGCCGCATCGGCCCGGCCGACACCCTGGTCGCCGGTCCGACGGCGGACCAGCTCGATGCCCGGGCGGCCATCGCCGGACGGACACCGCTCGCGCTGCTCCTGGTGACCGGTGCGACCGCGGCCCTGGTTCTCGTGCTCACCGGCGGTGTCCTGCTGGCCGGGAAAGCCATCATCGTCAACGTGTTGAGCCTGTCTGCCAGCTTTGGGGCCATGGTTTGGGTGTTTCAGGACGGTCATTTGCAGGCCGCCGTGGGCGACTTTACGGTCACCGGGGCCATTGACGCCTCGACCCCGATCCTGTTGTTCTGCATCGCGTTCGGCCTGTCCATGGACTATGAGATCTTGCTCTTGAGTCGCATCAAGGAGGCGTACGACGCCGGAGCAGACACGGCGGAGGCAGTCCGAGTCGGCCTGCAGGCCAGCGCCGGTCTCATGACCGCGGCGGCCGCGATCGTGGCCGCCGTCTTCCTGGCGCTCATGCGCTCTGACGTGGCCTTCCTCAAGCTGTTGGGACTGGGGCTCGCGACCGCGGTGATTCTGGACGCAACTGTAGTCCGCGGGGTGCTGGTCCCGGCCTGTGTCGGCCTGGCTGGACGTGCGAACTGGTGGGCGCCAGCTGCACTTCGGGGCTGGGTCCGGCGTCTCGACCCAGAACGGCGGACTACGTATCGCCCTCGCCCCACACCGCCGGCACCGGTATCGCCGTCATCCCGGCAGCCGGTCCGGCACCAACCGGGGTAGTCGTCAGGCGCCGACCGACGCCAGCTCCCGGTGCTGCCACCAGCGCACCGTCTCGCGCAGCCCGAGCTCGACCGACGTGGGCGAGAGCCCGAAGGTCCGCTGCGCGGCGGTGGAGTCGAGGACAAACGGGCGGTCCAGTTGGTACCGCGTCTCCCGGAGCTCGCGCACGAGTGGCGACACCAGCTCGGCCGCGCGCAGCGCCACGGCCGGTAGCCGCCGGACGTCCGCCGCCGGCGCCCCTGCCGCCGCAGCGAGACCGGTCAGCATGCCGCGCTGGCTGACCGGCTCCGCGGTGGGCACGTGCCACGGCCGTCCCCAGGCCCGCTCGTCCGTGGCGAGCACGGCGAGCGTGCGAGCCACGTCCGGAAGATACGACCAGCTGTGCGCCGCGTCCGGGTCGCCGATCACCCGGACCGGACGACCGCGCAGCACTCGCGGCAGCACCCGGGATCCGAGATAGCCACCCGTGGTGACGCCGGGACCGTAGAAGTCGGCGGCCCGCGCCTCGGACACCCGAACTCGGCCGGCCTCGGCGGCGGCTCGCGCCTGCGACCAAATGGCCGCGCGGACCCGGCCCTTGGTCCCGGTTGCCGCCAACTGGAGATCCTCGGTCAGCGGCCGGTCGACCGGGCCGTAGGCGTAGAGGTTGCCGGTGGTCACCAGCACCGCCCCGGTCCGCTCGGCGGCCTGCAGCAGGGCAGTGGCCAACGGGGGCCACAACCGCGGCCACCGGTGGTATAGCGGGTTGGCGCAGTTGTAGAGCGCCGCGGCGCCCCGAGCCGCGACCGCCAGCGCGGCACCGTCCGAGGCGTCGAGCGCCACTGGCTCGATGCCCGGGCCGGCGCCTCCGCCGCGGCTGACCTGCCGGACGTCGTACCCGAGCTCGAGTAGATGGGCGGCCAACGCCGTGCCGACGGCCCCACGCCCAACCACGACGTGTCTGGCCATGTTCATCTCCGTCTCCGAGAGCGGTGCTCTGACGAGAGCACTGTTCTCGGTCGGTGCGCCTGTTGTCAAGAGCAGTGCTCTCGGACTTCGGGCTAGAATGCCGCCATGGACGGTTCCGGGACGGCTCGACAGCTGGCCAGGGCGGCCACCGCGGCACGCATCACCGACGTCGCCCGTAGGCAGCTGGCGGAAGTCGGCGCATCCGGGCTGTCGCTGCGGGCGGTGGCCCGGGAGATGGGGTTGGCGTCCTCCGCGCTGTATCGCTACTTCCCGCACCGAGACGCCCTGTTGACCGCCCTCATCATCGACGCCTACGACGCGCTGGGGGCCGCTGGCGAGCGGTCCTATGCCGCCGCTGCGCGCGCCGGCACCGACCCGGGCGGCCAGTGGCTGCAGGTGTGCCGAGCCTGTCGGCGGTGGGCACTGGCGCACCCGCACGAGTTTGCGCTGGTCTATGGGTCGCCGGTGCCCGGCTACGCCGCTCCGGCCGACACCGTGGGTCCAGCCACCCGGGTGCCGCGGTTGCTGGCTCGGGTCTTGCGCGCCGCCGCTGCCGCCGACGTCCTCATGCCGCCGCGTCAACCAGTGCCCAAAGTGCCACTAGTGACGGCCCAGGTCCTCGCCATCGCCGGCCCGGCACCTCCCCAGCCGTTCGCGGACCTGATCGAGCGCTCGCTCGTGCTCTGGGTGGTGCTCATGGGCGCGCTGTCTTTCGAGCTGTTCGGCCACCTCGAGGGTGTGGTCTCGCACCGGGGCGCCTGGTTCGACGCCGCTATGGCGGTCGCCGCGGAGGGCGTTGGCCTGCCGGTACCGTTGCCCGCTGCCCGGCGGACACCCGTCCGCTGATTGAGCTGGGTGCCGTCGAACGATCGTCGGCAATGCCTGGGGACCGACGCCGGCAGGAGGTCCTCAACCCCCGAAGCAGACGAAGCTCGCGGCGGCCAGCGCCGCGGAGGTCGACGGATCCCCGGCAGTCACGTCTTGGCGCGCGGCGGCGAGCGCCTCCGCCGGCGACCGGCCGACCCGCAGCCCGCGGTGTAGTGCCAGCATCAGCTCGTGGGTTCCCTCGTCCGGCACCGGCGCCACGCTGGCAATGACCGACCGGGTGCCCAGCGCCAGCAGTACCGCCGCCAGCCCCATCAGCTCGTCGCCGGGACGGACGTCGGACAGCCCGCTGTCGCAGGCGGAGAGCACCAGCTGCCGGGGCGCGGCGCGCAGCATCTCCAGGTCGTAAACCATCAACGGCCCGTCGGCCAGCTCGAGGCAGGAGAACAACGGGTTGTCGGCGCGGAAGCACCCGTGCGCGGCGAGATGGACCAGCCGGGCGCCGTCGGCACCGGCCAGCACCGCCGGCGCGGTTGCCGCCGCGCCGGTCAAGGCAAGAGCGTCGCCGTAGTGTTCGGCAAGGGCCGCCACTTCGGCCGCGGCAGCCGGCAGTCCCGGCCCCGCGGCCAGCACGGTCGGACCACTCGGCTGGTCCGACGACGTCGCGCCGCGCAACCACAGTGCCGCGGACGGCACCAACGTGATCGGCCGCCCGGATGTGCTCGGCAGCGCCGCCCAGGGCAAGGCGTGTAGAGCGCCGGTCGGTACGACGACGAGCTCGCGGTCGCCGACGACCGAGGACAGCGGCCGCAGCAGCAGCCCGTCGAGCACCTCGGCTGCATGCCGGGCGGCGGCGGTCACGGCCGCGTGCACCGGCGCCGGGAGGCCGCCGTGAGCCAGCCGCCGCTGGGCGTACTGGATGCACTCCAGCTCACCGTTCACCTGCTCCAGCGACCCGACGTCGTGCAGGCGCAGTCGCCCCCCGGCCACGACCACCGCCGTGACGTGCCCTTGGAAACCGACGTACTCGATCAGCACCCGAGAGCCCAGCGCCGCCGCAAGCGCGGCCGGTGATGCCAGCCCGGTCGGTGGCTCGCGCGGGTCACGGACGGCGTGCCGGGCGGCCCGGCACACCGCCACCTCAACGGTCGCCTGCCGGTGCAGCAGCGGCCGGGGGTCGTGGCCGGCGCGCACGGCGTCATCCACCGCGGCGCCCAGGCGGCGCAGCTCCGCCAGCAGTCCCGTCAGCTCAGCGTCGTCGGGCGGTCGGACCGGACGGGCCCGCAGCGCGCTGGCGCGCCACCGTTCCGACCAGAGGAGGACGCCCGCCGGCTGCCGACTGGCCAGCGCCATGGCCAGTCCGGTCTTAGCCAGGTCGGTGCCGTGGTAGGACACGGCTGCCCGCAGCTCGGTGGCCCCGAGCGTCGCGCGCAGTGCGTCGAGCACCCGCAGCCCGGCCTGCAGGGCTCTGACCGCGCCCCGTCGGTCGCCGGCGGCGAGCCGCAGCAGCGCCTCGCCGTGCCAGGCCCGGGCTCGCAGGTCGGCCGGACCGTGGCGCCGCCGGGAGCCGACCGCCGCCAGGTCGCGGCGCGCGGTCTCCGGCCGACCGAGCGCGAGTGCGGTTCGGGCGACCAGCAGCTGGGCGTCCACGGACTGCGCCAGCCAACCAGCCGCAGCGAGGTCGGCGACAGTACGACGGCCAGCGCGTAGCAGTGCCGGCGTGCAGGCACCGTCCTGCCAACCGGCGCGGAGCAAGACGTAGCGCGCGAGGGCGTCCCAGGCCGGTCGGTGCTGCTGCCGGAATGCTCGGGAGGCGTGCTCGGCCTGCACCCTGGCCGCCGGCACGTCGCCGGTGAGCAGCGCGGCATGCGCGAGCACCAGCCGAGCTTCGGCCAGGTCGGCCACCTGCTTGCGCGCGGCGTACTCGGTCACCGCCGTCTCGGCCGCCGCGCGGCCCTCGTCCACCAGGCCGACGGAGAGCAGCACCTCGGCCCGGTGCGTGGGCAGCAGGCCGAGGTAGCCGCCGGCGGCGCGGTACGCCATCTCGGCGGCGTCGAAGTGAGCGAGCGCGGCCGGCAGGTCGCCCCGCAGCGCCGCGAGGTAGCCGCGGTTGTGGCGGGCCACCGCCGCCTCGTGCGGCCGGCCGGCGCCCTGCAGCAGCCGCTCGGCGGCGACGAGGTCGTCCTCGGCTGCTCGCCACGCGCCGCGCTTGGTCAGCAGGATGGCGCGGTTGAGCCGCAGCTGACCCTCCAACAGCTGGTGGCCTTCGCGGCGTACGACGGGCATGGCTGTGCGGTAGGCGGTCAGCGCCTCGTCGAGGCGACCCAGGCGCATTAGCACGGTGGCGTGTTGGATGGACCACTTGGCCGCCGGCAAGCCGGTCAGTCCGGATCGCGCCAACTCCAGCTCCCGCAGGGCCGTCCGGGTGTCACCGACCTCGGTCAGCGCGAAGGCCAGCGTCGTGCGGGCCTCGGCGGCGCGTTGCGGCAGGCCGCCGCGTTCGGCCCGGCGGACGCCGCGGCGCAGGTGCACCAGCGACCGGGTGAGGTCCCCCTGGGCGATGGCCGCGAGCCCGAGTGCCCGCTCGGCCACCGCGGCGACCTCCACGCAGCCTGGGTCGATGGCTCGCGCGTCCGCGGCCAGCTCGCGGGACCGGTCCGGATCGCCGACCGCGAGTTCCACCGCCGCCAGGGCCTGCGCCAGCCCGACCGTCACGCTGCCAGCCCGACCGTCACGCTGCCCGCCCGACCGTCACGCTGGCCCGCCAAGCCAGTTGGCCGGTCGGTCGGCTTGCCGGCGCGGACCCCTGGTGGCCTAAGGTCGCCGACGCGGGGGACGCGACAGCGGACGGGGGGTCCGCAGACGTCGATCGAAGGGAAGGGGTTGAGGCGATGATGCACTCGGGTCCAGATGCCGCAGCGGTAGTCCGGGAAGCCCTGCGACGCGACGATGTCGACCTGTCCAGCGGCCCGCTGGGGGAGCACTGGCACCGACCCCGCGAGCTGCTGGTGCATGCAGCTGACTACGGGTCGGTTGAGGACTCCGGGTCGGTGGCGGCGTCCCTGTCCAGATGGGGGGCCGAGGAGCGCCCGTTGCCCCCCGCACTCAAGGCCCGCGGCTTCCCGGTGCGCCGGTTCGCGGTGAACCTGCCGAGTCCCGACGACCTCGTCCGGGTGCTGCGCCAGCCCACCCCCACCGGCCCGGAACCTCGCGTGTCGCTCAACCACCTGATGGGGGCACACAAGCCGATCCCGATGAACCCGCTGAAAGCCTCGGTCGGCCGGCCAGAGCCAATCCCGGCCAACTCCGTGCCAGTCGGTACGCCGGGGGAGCCCGGCACCGCGGTCCGGGTCGGAGTGATTGACACCGGCTTCGCCGCCGAGGGCGCCGGGCTGCCGACGTGGGCCGCGGGGCGGGTGCAGCTGCGGCCGGGAGGAGTCGACCGGGACCCGCTCGACACCAACCCGACGGACGGCCGGCTGGACCACGCCGACGGACACGGCACCTTCGTCACCAGCCTGGTGCTGCAGGCGGCCCCGCACGCCAGCGTGGTCTGCCGGCGGGTGCTGGACTCCGGCATCGCCGACGAGCTGACGGTGGCCGAGGCGATGCTGGACCTGCGCGAGGCGGGGTGCACGATCCTGAACCTGTCCTTCGGCGGCTACACCCTCGATGACGCCCCTCCGGTTGCCATGACCGCGGCTCTGGACATGATCAGCGCCGACCAGCGCGCCGGCTTTGGCCGGAACAACACGGTAGTTGTCGCCGCCGCCGGCAACTACGGACGGCGCCGGATCGTCTGGCCGGCGGCGCACGACGACGTACTGGCCGTCGCGGCGCTGGAAGCCGACAGCTCCGACGGCACGCAGGCGAGCGGCGTACCGGACTGGACCGACCGCGGCTGGTGGGTGGACGCCTGCACCCAAGGCGTCGACCTGCGCGGGTACTTCGTGACCTTCACGGAGAGCGGGAAGGGCGGGGAGCAGTTCACTGGGGCGGCGCGGTGGAGCGGCACCTCGTTCGCCACCGCCTGGCTGAGCGGACAGATCGCGCATGCGCTGTCGGGCCGGCCCCCCGACACCCCCGTCCGGCAGGTGGCCGCCGAGCTGCTGGCGCAGGGGCCGTTCATCCCTGAGCTCGGGTACCGGGTGGCCGGACAACAGTAGGTCCCGCGCCGCTGACCTACACGACCAGCCAGCTGGTCATCACGGACCCGCCGGTGGGCAGTTCGCACCGCAGTCGAACCGGCCCCGCGCTCACCCCGCTGGCCACGAACCGACCCAGGTCATCGGGCTGGACGACTATCACGCCGTCCCGGTGGTCGACCTCAACCACGCCATGCCGCCGGCCGACGACCTGGCCTACGAGCCGCCGGGCGCCGGCCGCCGCGGTGACCTGCAGCTCGATCGAAATCCGGGGGCTGGCGAAGGAGATGAGACGTGGTTCGGCGGTGCCCCGGACCAGCACGGTCCCGGCCTCGACGGCGGAGTCGGCGACCAGCTCGGCCAGCTCGGCGTCGAGGTTACGCAGCTCGAATGCGGCCAGCGCGGCGTCGTGTACGGACGGTGGGACGGCGTCGAAGCGGCCGGCCGCCGTGCGCAGCTCGGCCAACAACTCCTCGTCGGCGAGCTCGATCTCCAGGGACGGGGTCTCGACAGCAGGCGGCAAGCCGGCGGAATGCCGGTCGTCGGTACCGTCGGTCATGGTTGTCGCCTTTCTATCCCCTGCCCGCACAGAGTGGTCCGGGGACCGGCTGATACATCCGGGGTCATCCGACGTCGATTCCGGCATCGACCAAGCTGCGCAGCTTTGCCAGACACCGTCCTCGAGTAGGGCCGATGCTGCCGACCGGCAGGCCGAGGGCGGCGCTGACCTCTTGGTAGCTGGGGGGAGGCGTGGCCATCAGCACGCGCAACAGTTGCTGACACGCCGGCGATAGCTGCCGCACCGCCTGCCAGATTAGGGCGTCGCGTTCTCGGACAAGCAGGTGCGCGTCCACCGGCGCGTCGGGGGCGGCGGTCAGGTCTAGGGTCTCGCCGTCGACGGGGACGGCCCGACCGGACAGCCGGATGACCCGGAGACTCTCGTGCCGCGCGGTGGTGGCCAGCCACGCCCCCAGGTGGTCCGGGTCGCGGATCCGGTCAAGGTTCTCCACGAGCCGCAACCACGTCGTCTGCACCACGTCGGCAGCCTCGCTCTGCCCCAGCCGGTGACCGCGGGCGACCGCCCACAGTAGCTGCTCGAAGCGCTCCACAATCGCTCGCCAGGCGGTGGCGTCGCCGCCGGCGGCCGCCGCCACCAGCTGCGCCGAGCTGGCTGACCGCGCGCCTGACTGCATGCCGTCCGACGCCATGCCGCCTCCGAGGATCAGATCCGGCCGATGATGGCACAGCGACCCCACTTCGCGGTCGTTCCACTGCGCGGTCGTTCCACTGCGCGGTCGTTCCACTGCCCGCCGTACCGGCCCGGCGATGAGGCAGGATGCCGGCGATGGACGTATGAGTGCCGCCCGGCCGGCGATCCGGCCGCCGGCGCCGGGTCGACCGCTGCCGCTGGCCATAGCCCGCCGCATCGCTCTGGCGGCGCAGGGTTTCACCGATCGCCGACCGGCCGGACGAGTGGATCGTCGGCACCTGCGCCGGGTCATCGACCGAGTCGGCCTGGTGCAGGTCGACTCGGTCAACGTCGTCGCCCGGTCGCACTACTTTCCGGCGTACTCCCGGCTCGGCAGCTATCCGCCGCTGATGTTGGACCGCATGGCCTACGTCGACCGCGAGCTGTTCGAGTACTGGGGGCATGAGGCGTCGCTGCTGCCGGTCGCGCTCCAGCCGCGGCTGCGTTGGCGGATGGAGCGGTACAGCGAGCTGTGGTCGGCCTCGAGCCGGTTGACCGAACTGCGCCGCCGGCGGCCGGGGTACGTCGACGACGTCCTGGCCGAGATCACGGCTCGCGGGCCACTGGGTGCCGGGCAGCTGTCCGGCATCGGCGAGAGCGGTGGCTCCTGGTGGGGCTGGCACGACGGCAAGATTGCGACCGAGTACCTGTTCGCCGCCGGTCTGGTCAGCACGGCCAGTCGCCGGGGGTTTGAGCGGATCTACGACTTGACCGAGCGGGTGCTGCCGCCGGCCGTGCTGGCGACACCCACGCCGCTGCCGGAGGACGCCCAGCGCGACCTCGTCCGGGTGGCCGCCCGGGCGCTCGGGATCGCCACCGAGGCAGACCTGCGGGACTACTTCCGGCTCCGTCCGGCGGATGGCCGGGCGCGGGTGGCCGAGCTGGTTGAGGCCAGTGAGCTGCGGCCGGTCGCGGTCGAAGGGTGGCGCGCACCGGCGTACCTGCAGCCGGCGGCCACGGCGCCGCGCCGCGTCCGGGCCCAGGCGCTGCTCTCGCCGTTCGACTCGCTGGTCTGGGAGCGGGACCGCGCCGAGCGGCTGTTTGGGTTCCGGTTCCGACTGGAGATCTACACCCCGGCGGCCAAGCGGGTGCACGGCTACTACGTGCTGCCGTTCCTGCTCGACGACCGGCTGGTCGCCCGGGTCGACGTCAAGGCGGACCGCACGGCCAGCACGCTGCGGGCGCAGGCCGCCTGGGCCGAGCCGGGCGTCCCGGAGCCGGCGGTCGCCGGTCCGCTGGCGGCCGAGCTCATTGAGCTAGCCGGGTGGCTAGGGCTGAAGCAGGTCAGTGTTGGCGCCCGTGGCGATCTCTCGCCGACCCTCGCGCGGGCGATGGCCGGCGGGACAATGCCGTTGAAGATCGGTGCTGACCGGGTCGGCCACGCAGAGCGGTAGACCCGCGCGTCTACCGCGACGTAGATTCACGCGGTGAGCACCACCGTAAGATTCAGCGACAACACGCACCCGCGCCTGACAGCGTTGGCCGCGGCTACCGGCCGTCGCATGCAGACCATCGTTGAGGACGCGGTCGCGGGCTACGAAGCCAACGAGTTCTGGGTGACGTTCGCCGCTGGCTACGACGGTCTTGCCGATGACCCGGCGGCCTGGCTGCAGGTGCAGGTGCAGTCCGAGCGGGCCGGCGAGGAGACTGCGCTGAACCGACAATGTCGAGCCGAACTTAAACCGGTAGCCCGCCGGGGCGAGGTGTGGCTTGTCGACTTCGGCACCCCAGTTGGCCACGAGCAAGGGTTCCAGCGTCCGGCCGTGGTCGTTTCCGACGACCGACTCAACGGCAGCCGCGCCGAACTGGTCATCGTCATCCCCACCATTACCACCCGTCGAGGGCTGCCGTCCCACGTCGCGATCGAGACCCGTGACAGTGGGCTGGCCGAGACCAGCCACGCCAAGGCTGAAGACATCAAGTCGGTGTCCACGCATCGGCACATCCGCCGACTCGGTGCGCTTCCGGCCGACCGACTCAACCACGCCGAGCAGGTGCTCCGGCCGCTTCTCGGTCTGTGACGCAGGCCGGTCCCGACAGCGTGGTTGCCCCGCACCGCGTGCCTGATCCGGCAAACCGGTCGCCGGGAACCGTGCCTGATCCGGCACGACGGTGGCAGCCGACCCGCCGCCGGCGAGGTGCGCCCGCCCCGGCGGGTCACCGGGCCCGCCCACGTGACCCGTCCTAAGGTGTGCCGGTGCAGCCGGAGGAGTGCAACCAGCCGCAGGCCGGGACGGCCGACCAGCCACAGGCCGGGACGGCCGATGGGCCGCAGTGGCGGTTCGAGATGACGGTCGAGCTGGTCAAGGCCAACGCCGCCGACTCCGACGTCATTTGGGCGGCTCGGGTGTCCACCGCCGGCGAGCAGTCGCTGGCCGCCCGGGACGAGGACCCGGCCCGGTCCAAGGGTCTGATCAACTTCTTGATGCGCGAGCGGCACGGCACCCCATTCGAGCACAACAGCATGACGTTCCTGGTGCAGGCGCCGATCTTCGTCTTCCGCGAGTTCATGCGGCACCGGATCGGCTGGAGCTACAACGAGGCCAGCGGCCGCTACAAAGAGCTGGAGCCGGTCTTCTACCTGCCCGCACTGGAGCGTGCGCTGGTGCAGGAAGGCAAGCCGGGCCACTACGTCTTCGTCCCCGGTACGCCGGCGCAGCACGACACCGTCATCGCCGCCACCCAGCGCGCCTGCACCGCCGCCTACGCCGCCTACCAGGAGATGCTCGCCGCCGGCGTGGCCCGGGAGGTGGCTCGCGGCGTGCTGCCGGTGGCGACGTACTCGGCGATGTACGCGACCTGCAACGCCCGCTCGCTGATGGCCTTTTTGAGTCTGCGCACCCGGCGGGAGGGCTCGCGGTTTCCGTCGTACCCGCAGCGGGAAATCGAGATGGTCGCCGAGGCGATGGAGGCACATTTCGCCAGGCTCATGCCGCTGGTCTACGCCGCCTTCGACGCCAACGGCCGGGTCAGTCCCTGACGAGTCGATGTTCGACCCGGACGGTCGCTAACGTCCGGGCGACAGCGTGCCGATACCTGGGGCAGCCCCGTCGCTGCTGGGACCCCGACCCGGTTGCGGCGGGGCCCTACCTGTCCCGAGACAGCCACGGTGCGCTTACGGTCTGCCGACGTTGATGGCGGGTAGCGTTCTGGTCATGGCAGACGCTTCCCTCCCGAGTCCGGCGAGCTCGCCGGGCCGACCATTCGGCCGGGTGCTCACCGCGATGGTGACGCCGATGACCCCGGACGGCGCGATCGACCTCGACGGGGCCGCCCGGCTGGCCAGCCACCTGGTCGAGCACGGCAGTGACGGCCTGGTGATTAGCGGTACGACGGGGGAGTCCGCCACCACCAGCGACGGCGAGAAGGAACAGCTGCTCCGCGCAGTGCTCGACGCAGTAGGCGAGCGAGCCACCGTGGTCGCGGGCGTGGGCACCAACGACACCGCGCACACCATGGAGCTGGCCGCCAGCGCGGAGAAGGCCGGGGCGCACGCGCTGCTCGCGGTCACGCCGTACTACAACAAGCCGCCGCAGGCGGGCCTGCTCGCGCACTTCCGCAAGGTCGCCGACGGCACCTCCCTGCCGGTGATGCTCTACGACATCCCGGGGCGCACCGGCGTACCCCTCGAGGTCGACACCATCGTCCGGCTCGCCGAGCACCCCAATATCGTTGCGGTCAAGGACGCCAAGCTGGACCTGAGCGCGACCTCGTGGGTCAAGGCGCGCTGCGACATCGCCGTCTACTCCGGCCAGGACGAGTACACCTTGCCGCTGCTGGCGGTTGGCGGGATCGGCGTCGTCGGGGTCGTGACCCACGTCGTGGGCACCGAGATGACCGCCATGGTGGCCGCGTTTGAGCGTGGGGACGTCGCCGCCGCCCGGACAATTCACCTGCAGTTGATGCCGGTGTTCACCGGGATGTTCCGCACCCAGGGGCTGATTCTGACCAAGGCGGCGCTGACGATGTTCGGCCTGCCCGCCGGCCCGGTCCGGCTGCCGCTGGTCGACGCAACGCCGGAGCAGCGCGCCGGGCTGCGCGCCGACCTCGAGCGCGGCGGCGTCGCGGTGCCGGCCGAGAACCCGGTCGAGGCCTCCGCGTGAGTCACCCGCACCCCGATCTCGGCTTCCCACCGCCGCTGGCGGCCGGTGCGCTACGGGTGGTCCCGTTGGGTGGCCTGGCCGAGATCGGCCGCAACATGACGGTCTTCGAGTACGGCGGGAAGCTGCTGATCGTCGATTGCGGAGTGCTGTTTCCGGAGGTGGAGCAGCCCGGGGTGGACCTGATCCTGCCGGACTTCGGCTACATCAAGGACCGGCTCGAAGACGTGGTCGCGGTCGTGCTCACTCACGGCCACGAAGACCACATCGGCGCGGTGCCCTACCTGTTGCGCGAGCGCGCCGACCTGCCGCTGGTCGGCTCCCGGTTCACCCTGGCGCTGCTCGAGGCCAAGCTGCGCGAGCACCGGGTCAAGCCCTACAGCCTCGAGGTGGTCGAGGGTGGCCGGGAGCGGCTGGGACCCTTTGACTGCGAGTTCTTCGCGGTCAACCACTCGATCCCGGACGCGCTGGCAGTCGCGATCCGTACGCCGGCCGGGCTGGTGCTGCACACCGGCGACTTCAAGATGGATCAACTGCCGTTGGACGGCCGGCTCACGGACCTCGGCGGCTTCGCCCGGCTGGGGGCCGAAGGCGTCGACCTGCTGCTGTCGGACTCGACCAACGCCGAGGTGCCCGGCTTCGTCACGGCCGAGCGCGAGGTCGGGGCGGTGCTCGACCAGGTGTTCCGCCAGGCCCAGCGGCGGATCATCACCGCCTGCTTTGCCAGCCACGTGCACCGGGTGCAGCAGGTTCTCGACGCCGCGGCCGCCCACGGCCGGCACGCCGCCTTCGTCGGCCGCTCCATGGTGCGCAACATGGGCGTCGCCCGCGATCTCGGGCTGCTGCACGTGCCGCCCGGCCTGGTGGTCGACCTGCGCGACGTGGACGACCTGCCGGAGAATCGGGTGGTGCTGGTGTCCACCGGCTCCCAGGGCGAGCCGCTGTCGGCGCTGGCCCGGATGGCCAACCGCGACCACCGCCAGATCCGGATCGAGGCCGGTGACACCGTCGTACTGGCCTCGAGTCTGATCCCCGGCAACGAGAACGCCGTCTACCGGGTGATCAACGGGCTGGCCCGATGGGGGGCGACCGTGGTGTCCAAGGACGTCGCCAAGGTGCACGTCTCCGGGCACGCACCTGCGGGCGAGCTGTTGATGCTGCTCAACGTCACCCGGCCGTCGAACGTCATGCCGGTGCACGGCGAGTGGCGGCACCTGCGGGCGCATGCCCGTCTGGCGGAGCTGACCGGCGTACCGCGGGAGCGCGTGGTGCTGGCCGAGGACGGGGTCGTGGTCGACCTGGTGGACGGCGTCGCCGCCATCGTCGGCGCGGTGCCGGCCGGCTACGTCTACGTGCACGGCCTGGGCGTCGGGGACATCGGCGAGACGTCGCTGAAGGACCGGCGCATCCTCGGCGATGAGGGCTTCGTCTCGGTCACGCTGATCGTGGATTCGGTGACCGGCAAGGTCACCAGCGGTCCGCTCATCTCCAGCCGCGGTTTCAGTGACCAGCCGGGTGCGTTCGACGGCGTACTGCCGTTGATCGAGGCGGAGGTGGAGCGGACCGCCGCCGAGGGGGTCGCCGATCCGCACCAGCTGCAGCAGCAGGTACGGCGGGTGGTCGGCCGCTGGGTCAGCGACACCTACCGCCGCCGGCCGATGATCATCCCGACCGTCATCGAGGTCTGATCGTCGCACAACTCCCATCTTCGGGACTTGCGACGACGGCTAAAGGCGGCTAAAGCTAAAGGCAGCTTCGCGCCGGCGACGGCGGCGGGCCGCCTGCGAGTGGTGGACAGGTCGTCCCGGTGGCGGCACACTCTCGTCCGACGCGCCGGGCGAGCTCGTAGCCCAACCACGGTTGTGCTCGCGGCTCGACCGCCTTGAGACGCCCGGCGCGTTACCTCACCGCCGCGAGGCTGCGCCCAGGGCACCGGCGTCAGGAGCAAGTCGGGTGCGCGAATCAGCCCGTCGAGCGTCTTCCACCGCGCCCGGCGAGTCAGCCCACCGCCGTGGAGCCACGCTGCGGACCACCAACGGCGGGTTGGCGACCGCCGCCCGGTGCGCGAGTCGCTGTAGGTACGGCGACAGCGGGTGCGTTCGCCCGCAGCTCGGAGCCTGCTCCGGTCTCGGCCAGCAGCGCGCCGACGAGCCGGGAAGCTGCGGTTGGTGTCCCGAAGCAGTACCCCGTCCGGCTGCAAGCGGCTAGTGGAGCGTCGAGGGCCGGCATTCCTGCGCTCCTGAGCGCCCTCGCCGAGACGCAGCCACTTGATCTGCACGGCTGAGAAGTTGTGCGACGGATCGAGCCGCGGGTGGCTCGTTATGCAGCACAACTTCGGCGACGGCGGCAGGATGGTGGCGTGATCGTGGCCTTCAGCATCAGTCCATCCGGCGGGGACGAGCGCGGTGGCGTGTCCGAGGCGGTCGCGGCGGCAATCCAGGTCGTCCGCGAGTCCGGGCTGCCGCACGAGACCAATGCGATGTTTACCAACATCGAGGGCGACTGGGACGAGGTGATGGCCGTCGTCAAGCGGGCCGTCGACGTTGTCGCCGCCCGCTCATCGCGGGTCGCGCTCGTGCTCAAGGCCGACATCCGGCCGGGCTACACTGGCCAGCTGACGGCCAAGGTCGCCCGGGTGGACGAGCTGCTCGAGGGCTGAGCCGTCGCCGCGCAGCACCTCGGCCGGACCAGCGGCATGCAGCCGGCGAGCCTCAGCGGTGGCGAGCTCGGTCAGCACCGCCCGCATCTGCTGTGTGCGGTCGAACTGGAAGCCGAGCTGCGAGCCGTACGCCGGGCAGGATCGGTTGCTGCCGTCAGCTCAGGCCGGCCAAGCCGGCATCTGGAGAACCCGGCTCGGACGATTCCGGGGTGTGTCAGGAAAGGAAGTGGGGAGTCGGCGGTTGATCGGCTGGGTGGGGCCTCCGCCGGAGCGATTCGTTGCGTCGGCTGTGGATCACGTCGGCACGTCGGCAGTGGCCGGTCTTTCTCAGCTTCACCCACGTTGTGGTCCCATTTTGGACTTGAAACGCCGGCCCAGACGACACTGTCGTGGGTGCAGGGCAGCACAGCGGCAGCTTCACCCACGCCGTCGTCCGATTCGGCGAAGGATGGATCATTCGGGTGGTCCTCGACGCTGAGCGGCGCACCCGTCGCGCTGCTCGACGGGGCAGCCCGCGAACCCGCTGTGCGTACGGTGCGAGCAGGACGTCCTGGGGACGATGCACGAGGCACGAGGTAGGCGCGGCACACGATGTCTGGGTACGGCGAGGAGGCGGCATCGCTCCTCGACGTACGTCGCCGCAGCCTGCGCGCTGACTGCGAGCGCTGCTTCGGGCTGTGCTGTGTCGCGCCGGCCTTCTCCGCCTCCGCCGACTTCGCCATCGACAAGGACGCCGGGCAGCCCTGTCCCAATCTCCGGCCCGACTTCCGCTGCGGCATTCACGCACGCCTCCGGGAGCAGGGCTTTCCGGGTTGCACGGCGTACGACTGCTTCGGCGCGGGGCAGCAGGTCGCACAAGTCACCTTCGGCGGACAGAACTGGCGGCGGGACCCGCAAGCGGCACAGCAGATGTTCGCGGTCTTCTCAACCATGCGGCAGCTGCACGAGTTGCTCTGGTACCTGACCGAAGCCCTGACGCTCCAACCTGTCCGCCAGCTCCACGACGAACTCAGCCGCACGCTCGACGAGACCGAACACCTCACGCTCGGCAGTGCCGACGCGCTCGCGGATCTCGACGTGGCAGCCTACCGTCGAAGCGTCAATGCCCTGCTGCTCCGCGCCAGCGAGTTGGTCCGAGCCGGAGTCCGGCGCCGGAACCTGGATCGCAGTGGGGCCGACCTCATCGGGGCCAACCTGAACGGCGACGACCTCAAGGGCGCGAACTTGGCAGGGGCCTACCTCATCGCCGCCGACCTCAGTGGCGCCGACCTGCGACTGGCTGACCTCATCGGGGCCGACTTCCGCAATGCTGACCTCAGCGGCGCCGACCTCACCGAGAGCATCTTCCTCACCCAGTCCCAGCTCGATGCGGCGAAGGGGGATGCCGACACGAAGGTGCCGCCATCGCTCACCCGCCCATCGCACTGGTCGCCTTCGAGCACGTAGGCGACGGTGTCGGCAGCGCCGTCTGACGCTGCCTGCCGCCGGCTGGATCACTTACAGCGCCGGCATGCTCGGGTTGGGCCGGCGCAGGGGCGCTCGCCCGCAGGCGGCGAGGAACCGGTTGAAGATCCTGCGGGCAGGGCGCGGCTGCACTCAGGGGCGCGCTGGCGGACCAGCTCGACGTCTCCCGCCAGACCGTCAACGCCCTGGAGACCGGTCGCTACGATCTGAGCCTGCCGTTGGCCTTCCGCATCGCTCGACTGTTCGCCGAGCCGATCGAGGCGATCTTCTCGCCCGACGATGAGTCGGTCGGCACGGCACCGGCTCCGGACCGCCGCTAGGACCGGGTGGCGATACGCCGCGTGGCCACCACGGCCGGCCGCTCGGCTGCACCCGCCGACGGCATCGATTCGGACTCCGACCCGCCGTACGGCGATGCCGTCAGCGGGAGCCGCGAGGCGGCGGCGCCGGAGCGTATCCGCGGACCGGCGATGTGGCCGCGGTGGTCGCCTGCGGCGCAGTCGGACGCAGCGGGACGCAGTGGATACGGCGGTCAGCGAGCGCTGCGCGACGGGCCCACGTGGTCGCGCAGCCAGGCGTTCAGCGGACCGAGCTGCCGCCAGCCGGCTGCCACCAGGTCCTTCGCGGC
>JADGOU010000156.1 GCA_017882835.1 Frankiaceae bacterium
CAGTGCGACGATGTTCGAGTACGACGGGCAGCCGGCGGTTGCGGGGACTTGTGAGTCAGAACGAGCCGCGGGCGGCTCGTTTCGTCGTACAACTGTGAGGAGGCTCAGTGCGGGACCGGGGCACTCTGCTCGGGCGAAGCCTCCGGGATGTCGTCACTGGCGCCCCGTCGCCGACTCCGCCGAAGCCGACGGGTGATCACCACTGCGGCACCCACCACGAAGATCAGCCCGAGCAGCGCCAAGCCGCCGAGCGAGAGCTTGTGCTCGATCTGCCGCCAACCGCTCCCGGCGGAGTAGCCGACCAGCACGTAGCCGGTTGCCCAGACGATGCCGCCGCTGACGTTGTAGAAGAAGAAGGTGCGGTAGGGCAGGCGGGCCATCCCCGACAGCCCCGGAATCATCACCCGCAAGGCGGTGGTGAACCGGCCCACGAAAACGGCCTTGCCGCCGAGGCGGTGCAGCGTGCTCTTTGCCTTCTCAATGTGGTGGGCCTTGAGCAGCCGGTCCGGCAGCTTGTTGAGCATTCGGTCGCCGTACCGGTGGCCAATCGCGTAACCGACCGCGTCGCCCAGCACCGCCCCGGCAATAGCGGCCGCGATCGCGGCCGCCAGGCTGATCCGGTGCTCGAAGGCCAGCACCCCGCCCAGGATGACAGCGATCTCGCCGGGAAACAGGAAGCCGACGAAGGCCGATGCCTCCAGCGCGGGCAGGAGGAACACCACAAATAGCGCCGCGCCCCCGGACAGCCCCAGGATCTGCTCGGCAGCGGCGTGCACTCAGCGTCCTTCGGACGCGGCAGGCAGACGGGCGGGCACCCGCCTACGGTCCCATGCCGCGGCCGGTTCGACACCTTTCTTCGCCTTCGACCGCCTTATCTTCGCCTTCGACCGCCTTCGACGCAGGGTTGGAGCTCAGCCGCCGGCATCCGGCCCGGTTGGAGCTCAGCCGCCGGCATCCCCGCCGGCTTGGGCGGTGAGCCGGGCGATCCGGGAGTCGAGCATGGTCAGTACCGGCAGCCGGTCGGCGTGGGTGCGCTCGTGGTCGCGCAGCAGGGCCAGCTGGCTGGCGTCGAGGCGGCGTAGCCGAGCCCGCAGCGCGGCCGGGGACAGCCGGTCGTAGTCGGGGACAGGCAGGTCGGCCGCGCTCACCGCGTCGCCCTCGTCGACCCCGAGCGGGGCCGCGCCAACGTCCCCGCTCGGCCCGCTCCGCAAGTGCTCGGTCACGGTGGCGTCTTCGCCCGCGAGCCGCTCAGACCCGGCGTACGACGGGGCGACCACCAGCTCGGCGGTGCGCATCGCGCCGCGGGCGTCGCCGGTGGGCAGCGCCGCGGCATCCTCCATCCGATCGCCGACCAGGGCTCCGGGGCGTAGCCCGGATCGCCGCCCGGCGACGACGGCGTCGCCGAGTTCGGCCAGGGCGTCGTAGGAGGCCATGATGGCCGCGGCGCCGATGATCGCCCGGCGGAGTCCGACGAACGGCAACCGGATCAGCGCGCCCGGCACCGACCGGACGGCGCAGCTCCCGACGGCGGCCAGGCCCACGGCAGCCGCCACCGGACGAGGCAGGGCGGTTGGACCGGACGATGCCGCCGGCCGGGCTTGGGTGGGGTCGGACCGGCGCACCAATGCAGACCTCCGTTGCCGGGACGTCGGGGACCGCGCTACGCCGGCGGCCGCGGGCCGGGTGGCCGCACCAGACGTAGCATGGACCCATGACCGCCCCGGCCGCCGCCCGCCCGGAGGACGCCCGCCGCGTGCTGCTGGCTCGTCCCCGGGGCTACTGCGCTGGCGTGGAACGCGCCGTGGTCACCGTGGAGAAGGCGCTGGAGGCCTACGGCGCGCCGGTCTATGTCCGCAAGCAGATCGTGCACAACGCGCACGTGGTGCGCCGGCTCCAGGAGCGCGGAGCGGTCTTCGTGGAGGAGACCGCCGAGGTGCCGGAAGGGGCCATCGTGGTCTTCTCCGCGCACGGGGTCGCGCCAGTCGTGCACGCCGAGGCGGCCGCCCGCGGCCTGCGCACGATCGACGCCACCTGCCCACTGGTCACCAAGGTGCACCTGGAGGCCCGCCGGTTCGCGGCCGACGACTACGACATCGTGCTGATCGGCCACGACGGCCACGAAGAAGTTGTCGGTACGACGGGCGAGGCGCCCGCGCACATTCACCTCGTCGACGGCGCTCGGGACGCCGCCGGGGTTGCGGTTCGTGACCCCCACAAGGTCGCGTACCTGTCCCAGACCACGCTGTCGGTCGACGAAACCGAGCAGACGGTCGCGGCGTTGCGGGAGCGCTTCCCCGCTCTGCAAGGGCCGCCGAGTGCGGACATCTGCTACGCCACGTCCAACCGGCAGCTCGCCGTCAAGGAGATTGCCCAGGACGCGGACCTGGTGCTCGTCGTCGGGTCGGCGAACTCCTCGAACTCGGTCCGGCTGGTCGAGGTGGCGCTGGCCGCCGGCGCCCGCGCGGCCCATCTGGTCGACGACGCCGACCACCTGGTCGCTGAGTGGCTCGACGGCGTCCGCACCGTCGGCGTCACCAGCGGTGCCTCGGTGCCCGACCACCTGGTCTTCGAGGTGTTGGCGTGGCTGGCCGAACTCGGCTACGGCGATGTCACGGAGGTCGAGTCGGCCCGGGAGCGGCTGCAGTTCGCCCTACCGCCGGAGCTCCGGCGCGATCTGCGGTCGGTGGCGGTTGGGTCGCCCGAACGCGGGTCCCGGTTGCCCGCCCGCGCGATGCCGGTGCTCGACGGCGGATATTAGTCGGGCTCGAGTTGGGACGGAACCGAGGTGGTCCGTTGCGCCCCGCCCACCTGGTGCAGCGCTGAATCGACGGCCTGCTGCGGTGGTCCGTCGGTGTCGATCACGGTGGCGGACGGCCACGGCGCGAACTCCGCCCGCATTCGGTCGGCCACTTCGGCGCTGGCATCCGAGGCGTCACCCCCTCGGGCCTGGCGAGCGAGCACCCGGCGCAGGGCGACCGGGCCGGGCGTGGCGCACCGTAACTCGACTAGGTCGGTGACCGTGGCAGCGGCGACACCGCGGGCAGCGGCGCGCGTCTCCGGGTGACTCCAGGACGCGTCGAGGATCACGGACTCGCCGAGTTCGAGGGCGGTACGGGCGCGGGCGAGCAGCGTGCTGTACGTCGCGTGGGTAGCGGCCGGGGAGTACAGGCCGGTGCCGAACGCCGCCGGCGCCGGCTGGTTGGCAGCCATCCCGGCGAGCTCCTTGCGGACCGCGTCGGATCGCAGATGCGCCCACCCCATCCGACGGCCGAGGTCAGCCCCCAGCGTTGTCTTGCCGGTGCCAGGTGTACCGCCGATGAGAACCAGGCGCACGGAGCCGTCCGCGAGGTGCCGGTCGGCCAGGTCGACCAGCGCTCGGGCGGTCGAGGCCTCCGCGGCTTGGCCCTGCTCTACGCGCAGGCCGGCCACCTTCGCCCGGACCTGGGCGCGCTGCGCAAGGTAGAAATGGGCCAGCGACGCTGGCCAGGTCTCGCCGGCGTACTCGGCGTACGCGGCGAGCAACCGCGCGGCCGCGCTCGGTGCGTGCAGCCGTTCCAGGTCCATGGCCAGGAAGGCGACGTCGGCCAGGATGTCGACGTGTCGCAACCGGTCGTCGAACTCGATGCAGTCCAGCACCCGCGGGCCGTCGTCGAGGCAGAACACATCGTCGGCGAGCAGGTCGCCGTGGCCGGCGCAGATCCGGCCGTCGGCGATTCGGGCCGCAAACAGCCGCTCGCGACCAGCGAGGTAGCGGCTGGCTAGCTCGTCGAGCCGGTCGAGTGCGGCCGGGTCGAGGATGGCGGAAGCGCAGTCGGTCAGTTGGTCGTGGCCGGCGCGCCACAGGGTGGCGATGGCGTCCCGGGTCGCGGCGGCGTCGATCTCCGGGGAGCGCTCCGCGGCGGCGTGGAAACCAGCAAGCAACCGAGCCAGCTGCCGCAGCGGCACCTCGAGATCACGCCCGGCCGCCGCCAGCATGGCCAGGCGGCGCTCGGCCGGCATCCGGCGCATCACCACGAGTGGCTCGGCCGGCCGCCCGGGCTCCTGCAATTCGCCGAGCCCGAGATAGACGTCCGGAGCCAGCCGCCGGTTGAGCTCGACTTCGCGGGTGCACGCCTGCCAGCGGGCCGCCAAGGTGGAAAAGTCCAGGAAGCCCAAGGCCACCGGCTTCTTGCGCTTGTACACGCGGTCACCGGTCATCCACAGCACGGCGGTGTGCGACTCGGCTACCGCCGCCGCGTCGTGACCGCCGACCATGACAACACCGTGCACATCACGGCGGTGCCGGGGTAGAGGCCTTCGGCCCCCGCCGGGCGCATGCAGTCGTTCGCCGAGCGGGCGTGTCGGTCACCTGTGGGTGCAGAACACCCGGCCACCGGCCGGTATCGGCCAGCCCAGGTCCACGTCATCCCGATCACCGGCGGCACGCAGCGGTGCGGCCGCAGTCCCCGCGCGGTGAGCGCCGCGTGCGCGGGCAGCTCGATCGAGCTACGTGACGGTGCCGCCAAGGCTGGTGGCCGACAAGAGGAGCGTCGGGCCGGCGACTAACGTCCCGGTGGGGCCGGGCCCGCCGAGCCCAGACTGTCGGACGAAGCTCGCTGCGGGAAGCACGTTCGCGACACCGACCGCGGTAGAAGGAGGCCACGATGAGTCCGATTCAACCTGGGTTGGAGGCGGAGGACACTCGAGAGCCGAGAGCCGAGCAGCCCATCGTGGTGGGCATCGACGGTTCACCGGGAGCGGTGGCCGCCCTGCGGTGGGCGGCCGTCGAGGCCCGGACTCACGGCCGCCGACTGACCGCCGTCTACGCCTACGACCCGGTGGTGTACGGCGCCCCCATGCCGCCGATGGCCGGGATCCCGGACCTGGTGGTGGCCGGTGGCGAAGCCCGGCTTGACGAGGCGCTGCTCGAGGTGTTCGGCGACCAACGACCCCCCGAGGTGACCCGCGTGGTGCGCGAGGGCAATCCCGCCCGCGTGCTCGTCGAGATCGCCACAGACGCCAGCCTGCTGGTCGTCGGCGCGCGCGGCCATGGTCACTTCTTGCTCGGGTCGGTCAGCGACCGCTGCGTCCACCACGCCAACTGCCCGGTCGTGGTCGTGCACTACTAGGCGTTGGACCAGCAAGCGGCGCAGGCCGGCGTGCCACCGCGGTCCAGCGCCGCCATGCGCCGCGACCAGTTCGCCAGCAACGGTGGATCTCACCCGGGCACCGTGGGGGACGTCAGGTTGTGTCATCGGCCGACCGGCGGGCGGGGCCTTGCAGCGCGCGGGGCCTTGCAGCGCGCGGGGTCGACGCGCCGGATGATTCCGACGTTCCGCTCATCTTTCCGGCGATCCTCCCAGTTCCTCGGCGGCTGCCGCGGTTGGGCCGCCCAGGGCGAGCACGGCTCCCTCGCCGACTACCACGACGGGACAAGGCGCGTGGCGGATGCAGTACCGTCCAACGGATCCGAGCAGCGTGCTGCGAATCTTCCCTCGGCTGCGTGAGCCGACGACCAACAGTCCGGCGTTCTCGGCCTCCTGCACCAGGCACGGACCAGGCTCGCCTTCGATCACGCGCTGCTCGGCGGAATAGCCGCTTGCCCGCAGCTGGCCAGCCACCTCTTCGAGCGTCCCCCATGCCGCGGTCTGGATCTCCGCAGCGTCTTCGCCCGCCAGCGGCGGTTGAAGCGAGAGATGGCGATGCCAGACCGACACCAGCCGAAGCGTCCGTCCGAGCAGACGGGCTTCCTCCGCAGCCCAGTGCGCTGCGATCCTGCTGCCCGGCGACCCGTCGCAGCCGACGACGATCACGTCTCGCGGCTCGCGCTCGGCGTCGACACGCGCCGGCTCACCGCGCGCCGGCAGGAGCTCGTTCAGCTGATGCTCGTGATAGGCCTCCGCCACGATCAGCCGGCGGATGGCCAGTTGCGCGAGGTCCATGTGGTCCATGTGGTCCATGCCGCGATACCTCCCGGTTGCCGCCGCCTACCGGGCCACGGCGCCCGAGCTCGGACGGTCGACCCGTCAGTCTCCTGGACTCACGCCCGTCCTGCGCAGGGCCGAAGGTCCCGCAGGCAGCGGTCGGCGTTATGGCCGAGCACGCGTCCCGTGCCGGTCTGGGGACGAGGGGCCATCGCACGCCGGCGGGTGGGCGTGGCCGGGTGGCCGCGCCCCGTGTTGGGTGATCGGCAGCGTGTGCTGGTCGCCGCGCCGTAGGCGTCCGTGGTGGTGCTCACCGGGTTCGCCGAGGACACACGACGGGAATCCCCTGCAGGTCCGGGTCGGCCTTGATCTCGGCCAGCACGTCGAGGCCGCTGCGCCCGGGCAGGTGCACGTCCATCAGGATCAGGCCGGGCGCAGGCGCGTCGACGTAGGGCGGCTGGCGGTGCAGGAAGGCCAGAGCCGCCTCACCGGAGTCCACGGCGTGCAGCGCATTGACCAAGGTCGATCTCGTCGAAGGCCTCCTGCGTGCGCCGGGCGTGCGCCCCAAGCCCCCCCAAGCCCCGCTATCCAAAAATGCGCCAGGTCAGTACCGGCGAGAGGTCCCGCGCACCAGCGTGACCAGTACGACGACGCCGGTGGCCAGTAGCAGCACTGGCGCACCAGTGATCAGCGTGCTTACCACGGCGAGCAGGTGGTTCCACAGCGACGGCCTGGTGGCGCCGGTGTCGTCGCCGCCGAAGACAACGGAGACGGCGGCATACACCAGCGGCGGCATGACCAGGATGGCCAGCCGGTCCTGCGCCCGGCCGAGCGCGGCCACCAGCGCACAGCCGGTCACAAAGAAGATCGCAAAGGTCGTCCGCAGGCCACTCCCAGTGGTGGCATCGATGGCGCCGGCGGCCAGCCCGATCGCAACCAGGAGCACGGCGGCGGCCACCGCCGACAGTCCGGGTGCTCCCGATGCGCGCACCCAAGCCGGTGGCTGCGCTGGTAACACCGTGGCGCCACGGGACACCGGCCGGGCACCTGGTCGCGCCACGGCCGGAGGTGCGGGCCTGGCTTGGGCCGGGGTGTC
>JADGOU010000157.1 GCA_017882835.1 Frankiaceae bacterium
CCGACCGGATCCTGACGCCCGGTTCCGTCGATCCGGGGGCGACTACCGCCCAGCTGTGCACGCCGACGTACCTGGGGACAGTGGCGCTGTCCTCCGACGCCGACCGGCAGGAGACCTTCCTGCGCTACGGGTTGCCCTACCCGACGGCGCAGGACCGGTTCCGGCTGGACCACGCCGTACCGGTCGAGATCGGCGGGGATAGCAGCGCCGCGAACTTGTGGCCAATGCCGGTCAGCGCCGACGTGGCCGACCGCAAGAACGCCCTGGCCGTCCGGTTGCACGACCTGGTCTGCGCCGGCACGGTGCCGCTGGGCACCGCTCAGCAAGACGTTGCCACCGACTGGTACGCCGCCTGGCGCCGGTACGTCGTCGAGATGTCGCCCAGCCCGGGGACCCCGACGCCGTCCGGGCCGTCGGTGCAGCTCGCCGGTCCGGAGTCCGCGGAATCGACGACCACGCCGACGTCGACCACCGGGCCGACGTCGGCACCGCCCAGTCGCGGGTCGACACCGAGCCCGACCGCTGCCCCGAAGCCTGCGCCGGTCCCCTCGCAGCCGGTTGCGGCGGCACCGGCTGCGCCCGCCGCCCCGGAACCCGTTACCCCGGCAGCTCCAGCGCCGCTGGCTCCGGCATCCCAGCCGAGCCCACCAGCGCCGCTGACGTCGCCGGCCACACCTTCCACGGCGCCGGCCACATCGTCGAGCCCTGAACCGGCTCCGTCGTCGACTGCCTCGTCTTCGTCGTCAGCGACGCCCGCCGGCAGCGCGGCGCGTGGCCAGGCGTGCGCACCGGTCGGAGCCACCGGCCAGACAGCCAACGGCAGGACGCTGGTCTGCGCTACGACCGGCAACTGGCAACCCGCCGGCGGCTGACGGGCAATCGGCCGTCAGACCCGCCGACGCCGCCCGGTGCGGAAGCCGCCGAACACCAGGCTGACCACCGCCAGCACCACCCCGATGATGAACAGCCAGATCAACCCGTGCACGAGCAGGCCGACGGCTCCACAGATGACCGCGATGAGGAGCAAGACAAGGATCAACGCCATGCCGCGGCCTCTACCCCGGTGATCGGTGGCTTACGCCGTACCGGTCTGCCCTGACGTGCCCCGTTCTCACAACGGTGAGTTAGCGTCATCGGGTGTTGCGTCGGCTGTTGACCTTGCGGTGGTTGGCGCTGTCCGTGTTGGCGGTGCTGCTCGTCGTCGTGATGTCTCTGCTCGGGGTGTGGCAGTGGCACCGGGCGCAGCCCAGTCGCTACGCCGCCGCGGTTTCCGCGCCTCCGGTAGGCGTCACCACGGTCGTTCGGGCTGCTCAACCGCTGCCGACGTACGCCGTCGGCCGGCTGGTCACGGCCAGCGGGACGTACGACGCGGAGCACCAGTTCGTCGTGCCCGGTCGCCGGCTCAATGGCCAGGTCGGGTCCTGGGTGCTATCTCCGTTGCGGCTGCCGGACGGGTCGGGCGTGATCGTGGTCCGTGGGTGGACCGGCACGCCGGAAGGTGCCGGTTTCGCGCCGACCGGACCCGTGGATGTCACCGGACGGGTGCAGTCGGCCGAGCGAACGGGTTCGCCGGCGGCTGGGGCCGGGCCGGAGCTCAGCGCCGTCGACCCGGCGGTCGTGGCGCCGAGGTTGTCCTACCCGCTGCTCGACGGGTACGTCGTGCTGACCGCCCAGTCGCCGCCGGCGAACGCGGCGCTGACGCCCGTGCCACCCCTCCTGCCGACGTCCGGCGACGGGCTGCACCCTCGGAACTTGGCCTACGCGCTGCAGTGGTGGGTGTTCGCCGCCTTCGTCATGGTCGGGTGGTGGCGGATGTTGCGCGACGACGTGCAACCGCCAGTGACGCCCGAGCCCGCGCCGGCCCCGGTGGCCCCCAACCCGGCGCTGGACCGCCGCCGCCGGCAGGCGCTCGAGGATGCGGTCAGTGGGGACGACGAGCTGGCCGCCTACAATCGGTACCTCGCCGAGCTCGATGACGCTGCGGACAGCCGCGGTCGGTGACGGGTCGGTGCGCGGACAGGAGGATCAGTGGCGGACGCCGAGCTTCGGTCGGACGGACGGCTAAGAGGCGCCTTCGGGCGTTACCGGGTAATGGCGTACGTCGTCGGCGTGATGTTGCTCTTGCTGGTGGCGGCCATGGTGGTGAAGTACGTCGGGGGTCACCCGTTCTTGGTGAGAGTCGTCGCACCGATTCACGGCTTCCTCTACATCGCCTACCTCGTGGTGGCTCTGGACTTGGCCAGCAAGGCTCGGTGGTCACTGGGACGGACCGTGCTGGTGCTGCTCGCTGGCACCGTGCCGTTCTGTTCCTTCGTCATGGAACGACGGGTGGAGCAGGACTTTCGGAGTGCCCCCGCTGCGTTCTGACCAGGCCTCGAAATTGGCCGCGAGAGCGCGAGAGGGCGTAATCACTGCGCCGGCCGGCCGCTCGCTCCCGTCGACGCTTACCGCCTCGGCGGGGGCATCGGCAGGTCGAGGAGCGTGGCGATCAGCCGCTGGACGTGGACCAAGGTGAGGGTGTCGACGGCGCCCAGCCGAGCCAGCAATCGGTCGTGGGAGATGGTGCGTACCTGTTCGGCCTGGATGTAGCTGGTTTCCGACAAGCCCGTGCCTTCCGGCGAGATCTCGACGTGCACGGGCCACTGGTGGTACGTGCGCGTGATCGGGGACACGATGGACAGGTCGAAGCTGTTCAGCCGCTGGTCGGAGAGCACCAGGGCCGGGCGCTGAAATGCCTGCTCGTGGCCGACCGGTGAGCCGAAGTCGACCCGCCACACCTCCCCCGGCTGTGGCTGTCTACGCATCCGGGTCCAGGCCATCGGTGAGCATGCCGTCGTAGACCTTCTGATCTTCGACGTAGCTCGCGCGCGCGGCCGGCGACGAGGACGCCGCCGCGGAGCGCCAGGACTCCCAGAGGCGGTCTCGTTCCAGGGCCTCCAACGCGGAGTTGATGACCTCGTCGGCGGTTAGGCGCATCGCCATGCCCGCCGACTTGATCCGGTCTCTGGTTGCCGTACTGACTTTCACGGTAGTGGTGCTGCCCATGGGGGGGGAAGTATACCCAGCGGCAGCCCCACGGTATATCAGCCCGCGAGCCTCACCACTTCCACGACCGACTTCCACGACCGACGCCGACCGTTACGATCTGGCTCTCGGGGGACTGGCCGACCTTCACGCCGAGGAAGGCAACCGTCTCCGTAGGGCCGTTAGCTCAACTGGCAGAGCAGCGGACTTTTAATCCGTAGGTTCTGGGTTCGAGTCCCAGGCGGCCCACCCTCCTGAGCTGCATGTTTGGTTCGCTGGTGCTCTCGCGGAGGTTCATTTCAGCCCCCTTCTGGGCCTCATGGGAACGGAATGGGAACGCGCCTGCGTCCGCAGGCGGGCGAGGGTTTCGCGGGACGATGCTGGCCACCGCCTCTGCGGCGGCCTGCGCGACGGCCGGCAGGACGCTGGTGTAGGTGTCTGCGGTGATCGCGAGCGAGCTGTGGCCAAGCTGCTCGGACACGACCTTGAGCGGCACGCCGGCCTGCAAAGCGAGACTGGCCGCTGTGTGCCGGAGGTCATGGAGCCGGATCGGCGGCAGCCCGGCGGCCCGGTAGAGCCGCTCGAAGGATCTTGTCGCCATGTCGGGATGGAGCGCACTGCCGTCCTCGCGGGTGAACACCAGACCGGTGTGCCGCCACGCCCCTCCCCAAGTCCGTCGCTCGTCGTCCTGCTGGGCCCGCCACAAGCGCAGTACGCCGATCGTCCCGGCGTCGAGGTTGACGGTGCGGGCGCCACTGTCCGATTTCGGGTCGCCGACCTCGGTCGCCCACCCGAGTTGTACGATCGCTGGCTGACACGGAAGAGACCGGCGTCGAGGTCGATGTCCTCCCAGCGCAGGCCAACCGCCTCGCCGCGGCGTAGCCCTCGGTAGGCGATCAGGTGGAACAGCGGGTAGAGCCGATGCTCGGTGGCAACATCGAGGAACGCCCCGGCCTGCTGTGCCGTCCAGACTGCGACCGGGGGTCGCGCCCCCGTCCGGAGCCACGCGGCCACCCGGCCATCGGTCCAGACCACGGCGCGCGGCCGGCGGCCGCTGGGTACCTCAACGTGAGCGGCGACGTTGAGTGCTATGCGCTTGCGTTTCACGGCGCTGCCGAGGGCGGACATCAACGTCGCGTGGACGCGGCGGATGCGGGCCGGGCTCAGTGGCCGTGGCGGGGTGTCCTGGCTGCGGACCGCGAGTAGCCGATCGAGGATGGCGGACCTTGGCATCGGCTCGGTGCCGAGCTCGCGCATGGCGGCGTAGAGCCGCTCGATGTCGAGCTCACGCAAGTCGGTCAGGCGCAGGTGGCCCAGACCTGGCTTGAGGTACAGCGCGATGTGCTCTCGGTAGGACCGCCGGGTAGTGGCCCGCAATCTTCCCTTGCCGTCGAGCCACTGGTCCAGGTACTCGCCGACGGTCTGCCGGCCGACCTCGATGAAGGTCCCGCGCTGCAGCCGCGCCAGCGCGTCGTTGAGCGCTTTCCGTGCCTCACGCTCGGTGCCGAAGCCACCCTTCAGGGCTGTCGCTGATCCGATCGTGGTCGAAGGTCAGCGCGCGTCTGCTCTGCCGTTCGACTCGGTCCGCACCCAGGCGCTGCTGTCAGCCCTGGTCGTGTTCCATCTGCTCCCTGACGGGTTCCGCAACGCTGATCTCCGGGCGCTCCTCGCACCCCTGCTGGGCCTCGATCCCAGCCTCATGACCCAAGGCAGAATGAGCTACGACCTCCGCCGGCTACGCCTGCACGGACTCATCGAACGCCTCCCCGGCACCCACCGCTACACCGTCACGACCCGCGGCTTCCACCTCGCCGTGTTCCTCACCCGCGTCCATCACCGCCTCCTCCGAGACGGCCTGGCCGACATCCTCGACGAACACGCCGCAGACAACGCCCTACGCCACGAGCTTCAGCGACTCGATAGCGTCGTGCAGCAGATCTCCAGGAAACACAGGCTGATCGCGTGAAACTTGACTCAGGATAACAACCTCAGACCCTCAAGCCCTCTAGCTACCACCAGGCTATACGGGATAATGCTTCGAATCCCGGATAGCACGCCTAGTCTAGTCTGTGATCATGTGACGGGCAGTCGTGTTTGTCTTGTCGGCTCCCGATGAAGGTTGGCTAGTCCCACTGAAGGTGGACAGCGAGTTGGACAAGTTCCACTGGAGGTGAGCAGCGCGCCTCGGCCGGACTGTGCACGTCAGGCTCGCCGCGCTACACCACCAAGCCGCGGTGCATCTGGCTCAAGACGGCGATGACCGATCAGTCTTCGGGGAGAGCAGCGAAGGCCTTCTTCGTTGTTCTGTACCAGCCCAGTCCTGATAGGGGATTCTTCCACCTACCCTGCATGCTCTTTAGGGCGCTGTCGTGCGTCTCGTCACCCTTTGCAACCATGTCCTTCAGGTGCTTGTCTTGCGCTTTTATTACCTCATCGGCTTTTGTGCCGTGAAACGCTTCATCACATGGCCCACCCATTTGTCTACATGTCATTGTCTTCATAGTGTTCTTTGCCTCTCTCTTGCAGTTCACAGACCGCTCTGACGGAGCTGCAGCCGCGGGTTCGGCCTCAGCAGACCATGCCCGGTTTGCTGGCCGTGAAAGGCGCAGCGTGATGTCTCTGTTCCTTTGGTAGTGAGACGTCGCGGGGTTGAGACGCCGCCGCCGGGGGAGGCCCGGGGTTCATCCCACCGGAGTGGCTGGAGCTGGTTGGCTAGGCGCCCCCGGCGACCGGGTGGTGGGCATGGCGGGGATGGTGCCGGTGGCGAGTGGGACGGCTTGAATCCCTTCACGATGAGGTAGATGCCCAGCGACAGCTCCCACGCGAACTCCGGGATCGTCGCGATCCCCGTCACCGGGAGAGACCTGCTTGTAGGCCCCCAGCAGCGTCGCGATCCCGGAGACGAGGACCAGAGGGCCGCCGATGAGCCCCAGCAGTGCCACCTGCGGGGCACCAGGCCGGACCGGTACATCAGGTAGCCCAGCCGCAGGCCGTTCCCGAAGCCGGCAACGAGTGCGGGCCCGAGCAGGAACGTCCAGTCGTGCACCGCGACCAGTGACTTGCCGGCGATGACGAGCGACGCCGAATCCGTGCCAGCAGCCCCCTGCCGCGGGCTACGGGCGCGCCTCTGGCGGCTGAACTGGCCTCCGATCACACTGTGATTACCTACGACGTCGAGGTCGCGGCCAAATCACTGACACCAGGCCCTACGCCATCGAGCGGGAGGTCGAGGACCTGCGGGCCCTGGTCGGGGTAGCCGGCGGGTCAGCATCTGTCTTCGGCTAGGGCCGGGCCCGCCGCCAGGGTCGCTACAAGTTCCACCACCTCGACACCGCCCCCACTGCACGTCATCGTCGACCGGTGGCTGACCGGCCACGGAAAGGACCATCCGTGAGGATCAACCTGGCCAGCGTCCTGCCGGCAGGTGCGCACCGCGGCGGCCGGCGCGACCACGATCTCGGAGTTCCTGGACCAGCTGCACCGGGACGGCGTGCTGGTGCACGAGCGCCACAGCGAGCGCAACCCGGGCGAGATCACCGGCTACGCGGTGGCCTCGGCGGACTCGCTCGACGCCACCGGCAAGCCGGTCTACTACGGCGGCGGCCGGCTGGCCGCCGACCTGACCCTGCCCAAGCTGCGGGCCCGCTGGGAGGTCGCGCCGGCGGGGGAGCCCGCCGACACCAGCGCCGAAGGCCCCAGCGCCGACGCGGCGACCGGTCAGCCGAGGGCGCGCACTGCCGCCACGGCGGAGGACCGGTCCGCGCTCACGCCGGCGGAGCGGGTGCGGATCTGGGAGCAGGCCACCGCGGCCGCGGCCCGGGCTGGGACTAGCAGCGAGGAGGCTGCGATGAAGGATGCCCCAGCAGAGCCCACCGGGACTACTACCGGTCCCGCCGAACTGCCGACGAATCCGCCCAATG
>JADGOU010000158.1 GCA_017882835.1 Frankiaceae bacterium
CTGGCTGGGGCGGCTTCGGCGGCGGCGGCAGAGGTGGAGGCGGACCTGGCCGCTCCGGTCGATCGGACGGCTGCCGCGTTCTTCGATGTCGACAACACCGTCATGCAGGGTGCGTCGATCTACTACTTCGCCAAGGGACTGGCGGCGCGCAAGTTCTTTACGTCCACGGATCTGGCTCGCTTCGCCTGGCGGGAGGTGCGGTTCAGGGTCAGCGGCGAGAGCGTGCAGCACATGGCCAAAGCGCGCGAGGCTGCCCTGGCCTTCGTGGCCGGTCACGACGTCGAGGAAGTCGTCGCGCTCTGCGAAGATATCTACGACGAGATGATGGCTGAGCGCATCTGGTCAGGCACCCGGGCGCTGGCCGAGCAGCATCTCGCCGGCGGTCAACGGGTATGGCTGGTCACCGCGACGCCGGTAGAGCTCGCGCGCATCATCTCCAGCCGGCTGACCCTGACCGGCGCCCTCGGCACGGTTTCCGAGGTGGAGAACGGCATCTACACCGGCCGGCTCATCGGCGAGCCACTGCACGGGCCGGCGAAGGCGGAGGCCATCCGGGCGCTCGCCGAACGCGAAGGCCTCGAACTCGCCCGCTGCTCGGCGTACAGCGACTCCATGAACGACCTGCCCATGTTGGAGCTCGTCGGCCATCCGACGGCAATCAACCCGGACCCGGACTTGGCCGCCGAGGCCCGCCGCCGCGAATGGCCAATTCGCGACTACCGCACCGGCCGCAAGGTCGCCAGGATCGGCATCCCGGCAGCCGCCGGCGTTGGCGCCCTCAGCGGGGCCGCCGTCGCCGCGGTCACGATCACCCGGCGTACCCGATCAGCGACTCGCTGAACCGGTTTTCGGCCCGGCGGTCAGAAGAACACCGACCGGCGCTGCAGGAGCAGTCGGTAGAGGGTCTGCTGGATCGTCTCTCGCACCTGGTCGGTGACGCCGAAGACGAGCATCGGGTCGTCGGCGGCGCCCGGTCCGAACTGCGCCGTCTCGATCGGCTCGCCGAACTCGATGATCCACTTCGACGGCAGCGGTATGGCGCCGAGCGGGCCGAGCAGCGGAAACGTCGGGGTGATCGGCAGGTACGGCAGTCCGAGGATGCGCGCCACCGTCTTGAGGTTCGCGATCATCGGGTAGATTTCCTCGGCCCCGATGATCGAACACGGGATGATCGGTACGCCGGTACGCAGCGCTGCGGAGACGAAACCGCCGCGACCGAACCGCTGCAGCTTGTACCGCTCGCTGAACGGCTTGCCGATCCCCTTGAATCCTTCCGGCCAGACTCCACACAGGTGGCCAGAGCCCAGCAGTCGCTCGGCGTCGGCGTGACACGCGAGCGTGTTGCCCCCCTTTCGAGCCACCGGCCCGATCCCGGGAAGGCGGAACACCAGATCGGCACCGAGCATGCGCAGGTGCCGGTGCGCCGGGTGGTGGTCCAGCAAGGTCAGCTGCGTCATCATCGCGTCGAGCGGGATGGTGCCGGAGTGGTTCGCAACTAGCAGCGCTGCCCCGGTGTCCGGCACGTTCTCCAGCCCGCGGGTCTCCACCCGGAAGTAGTGCGCAAACAGCGGCCGTAGCGGCGCCATCAACACGTGCTCGGTTAGGTCGGCGTCGAAGCCGAACTCGTCCACCTCGTAATCACCGGTGATCCGCCGCCGCAGGAACGCCAGCGCGCCGGCGACCTTGCGCTCCCACTCCGCCGGCTCCGCGACGTCAGCGGGGTGGTCCGAGACCGGCCCACGCTCGTCCGTTTCGACTGCGGTCATCGACCGGTGCTCGGCGCAGAACCCCGTCGACTCGGCCACCGCCCGGCAGCGCACCCCGTCGACTCCGGTGGCTTTGCAGCGGGCCGATCCACGTCGGGGGCCGGTCGAGGGAAGCGTCGGGGCCGGTATGCCGGCGGCGGGCGTGACCGGCTCCGGTGTGACCGGCTCCGGTGTGACCGGCTTCGGCGTGACCGGCTTCGGCGTGGACCGCTCGGGCTTGGCGGTGACCGGCTTGGCGGCGGCCGGCACCCGCGCCGCCCGAGCCCGTCCCGCCGAGGTCTGCTTCGGCTTGGCGGTGGCCGGCGCCCGAACCGCGCGCGGACCGATCGAAATGATCTCGGCGTCAGGCACGGCCAGGCCTCCTCGTCAGCGCGCCGAGCAGCGTCTGCTCGGTCCGTTTCACAACGTCAGGGTTGATCACCTTGTGCAGTCCCCGGCCGCGCACGAAGTCGTCGAACGCCGACATCGTGGTGTACGCCGGGGAGTAGCCGAACTGCTCGCGCAGCCGCCGGATGTCCACGGCCCGACCGTGCTCCAGGAAGTGCAGCTGCTCGACCGAGTAGTCGACCAGACCGGCGCGCCGGAACACCCGCCCGACCAGCGCCACCGCCGGCGACGGGACCGGAACGGACGGGCGCCCCGCGCGCCGGGCCGCCTGCGAGAGCAACAGGACACCCGCGCCGCCGACGTTGTAGATGCCCGGGTGGTCCTCCAGCGTCGCCCGCCGCAGCACCTCGATCCCGTCGTCCTCATGGCAGAACTGCAGCCGGGGGTCGTAGCCCAGCACCGCCGGCACCACCGGCAGGGAGAAGTACCGGGTCAGCGGGGTCTCGATCCGCGGGCCGATAAAGTTGGTGAACCGCAGCACCGTCAGCGTGACGTCGGGCCGGCGCCGGCCGAAGCCACGCACGTAGCCCTCGACCTCGACTGCGTCCTTGGCGTAGCCGGTCCGCGGCAGCTCGCGGGGCTCGGTGTCCTCGGTGAACAGCGCCGGGTCCCGCGGCGAGGACCCGTACACCGAGGTGGTGGACTTCACCACCAGCCTGCTCATGCTCGGCGCCTTCTGGCAGGCGGCCAGTAGTTGCATGGTGCCGATAACGTTGATCTCTTTCATCGTCGACCGGCCGCCGGCGCCCAGCGGAGTGGCGATCACGTTCATGTGCACCACGGTGTCGACCGAGGCGGCCGCAAGCACCTTGGCGATCAGAGGGTTGCGGATGTCAGCCCGGAGGAACTCCGTGCGCCCGAGGTCCCCCTTGGGCGGGACGGTGTCCACGCCGACGACCCGCTCGATCTCCGGGTCGGCCTGCAGCAAGGCGGCGATGCGCCCGCCCAGGTACCGAGAAACGCCGGTGACGAGAACGACGCGAGGACGCATCCGAGGACTTTCCGTCTAGTCGCGTACTGGTCGCGTACGGCAGCGGGGTGCGGCCGGTTGGCCCGATCCTAGCCGGGCCGCAGATACCTACTTCTTGTTGCGGCGCTGCACCCGGGTCTTCTTCAGCAGCTTGCGGTGCTTCTTCTTCGCCATGCGCTTGCGCCGCTTCTTGATAACCGAGCCCACAGTCCTACCTACTCCTCGGGTGGTGCGTTCCGGCGCGGCGGAAGCGAACCCCGGCGCGCTCTCGCCCGCTGCACTGCCGGTGGGTGCCCGGCCTTGGTCCGCAGCCTACCGGCTATCCGCAACGCCACAGCGCGTCGAGCAAGTAGGCCGTCACCGGAGCGTACAAATGCGGCAGCACGTTGTCGTCCAGCGGCACGCTCACCGCCACGGTGCCCTCCGCCTCGGCGACGAACAGCACCGGGTCGTTGCAGTCGGCGTACCCGACGGCTTCTATCCCGGCCTGACCGGCCGCGCCAGCCCAGCCGTGGTCGGCTACGACCAGGTCCGGCCACGGTTCGCCGGCCTCGTCCAGCGCGCCCAGCATCGCCTCCATCGGCTGCGGCGAGTGGGTGTGCCGCAGCTCCCCGCGGTCGCTGACCATGGCCACGTGGCCGACGTGGCGGATCTCGCGATAGCCGCCGTCCCGCGTGGTGAACGACCAGCCCGGCGCCGGCGCGAGCAGCGTGCAGCCGCGGCGCTGCAGGACCATCGCCACCTCCAGGTGGATGGCGAAGATCCCAGCCGGGTGGCCGGTCGCGACCAGCACCCGCTCGTGCCGCTCGGCGGCGACCACCAGCCGGTCGCGCAGCGCGTCCAGCCGGTCCAGGGTGCGGTCCGGGTCGATGGTGTCGACGCCGTGCCGGTACGCCGGGTCCGGGCACACCCCGACCCGCTCGGCCATCAGCGCGAGCACGTCCGCCCGAGTCCACGCGCCGCGCGGGGAGATGCCGAACAGGTAGCTGGGATGCCGGTCGGCCATCAACCCGTAGTTGCGCAGGTTGTTGTCCCGCGGGGTGTCCACCTCGCCGGCGATCCGGCTCGCCACCAGGTGGGCGCGTAGCTCGTCCCGGCTCGGCGTACTCACATTCCCAGGGTAGTCAGGCCGGCGGCCTCCAGCCGGATTGCCTTGACGCGCTCGGCGGCCGCATCGACCGTGTCGTCGGGCAGCGGCGGCAGCTCCCCCACCACCCAACCAAGCAGCATGTCGGCCAAGGCCGGGTTGAGGGCGAGCACCGGTCCATGCAGGTAAGTGCCGACCACGTGTCCGGAGATCACGCCCTCGGCCCGGTCCGCGGTGCCGTTGCCGATGCCGACCCGCACGGTGCCCAGGGGCAGCGCGTGCCCGCGCAGCGTGGTGAGGCCGCCGTGGTTTTCGAACCCCACCAGCATGGGCAGGTTCAGGCTCCGTCGTGGCTCGACCACCGCCTCCCCCACCGCACGCTTGTGTTGCTGGTCCCGGGGCGGCCGACCCGTCTCGATATCGAGCAAGCCAACCCCTTCGGCGTACCGGCCCTCCCCGGTAGCGAAGGACCGCCCGAGCACCTGCAGCCCGGCGCACACGGCCAGGACGACCGCGCCGCCCTCCACCGCGGCGGTCAGCCGGCCGCCCTCGGCCAGGTCGCGGGCAACGTGGCGCTGCGGGTCGTCCTCGCCGCCGCCGAGCAGGTAGATCTCACCCGTCGGCAGCGGCGCACGCGGCGCGACGGTCACCACCTCGGCCGCGATCCCGCGCCAGCGCAGCCGCTGCGCGAGCACCGTGGCGTTGCCGTTGTCGCCGTAGGTCCCGAGCAGCTCCGGATAGAGCAGTGCAATAGCAACGCTCGAGTCGCTCACTGGTGCCCGCTCACTGGTGCCCGCTCACTGGTGCCACCGTCCCGCGCAGCGCCTGGAAGGCCGTGTAGTTGGCCACCACATCGAGGTCTGGGTCGTCCGCCCCGGCCGCCGGGTGCTGGTCTCGCCGCCTCTTGGCGGTGCGCAAGGCCGCATCGGTGCCCGGCACCAGCTCGTGGTCCACCTCGGCGTACGCCAGTCGCAGCGCCAGGTCGGCACCCCGCTCGCCGGTCACGACGACGTGCCGCCCGCGGAGCTTCTCGAACGGCACGTCCCACAACCAGGAGGTGTCCCGGCCGTCCGCGGTCCGGGCGTTGATGGCCAGCACCAGCGGGCGGTCGGCCTCGGCCAACATGTCGAAGATCTCCACCCAGCCGGCCGGGTTCTTGGCCAGGAACAACCGGTACGTCGCCTCCGGCCGGCGATGCACGGCGTACCGGCCACCGACGCCGGTCACCGCGCGCATCGCTGCCAAGGCATCGGCCGGCGCGATGCCGAGGACGTCCGCCGCCGCGGTGGCCAGCGCGGCGTTGCCCCGGTTGGCCCGGCCGGGCAGCGCCAGCTCGACCGGCAGCCGCTCACCGCGGACGTCGATCTCGCCGTCGCGCAGGGCCACCTCCGGCTCGGGTCGGCGCAGCGGGCACTCCTCGCACGCCCAGGACTCGGCGGCGAAGGTCAGCAGGCCGCCGCAGGACGGGCAGATGGCGGCGTCGGAGCGCCAGGCCAGTCCGGCACCCACCCAGACCACTCGACCGGCCGGCATCGCGGCCCAGGTGACGAGGGGGTCATCGGCGTTGGCGATCACCACCGGCCGCTCGGTCGCGCCCACCAGCATGGCCCGCCAGGCCGCGACGATGCGCCGGGTCTCGGCCATCCGGTCCAGCTGGTCACGGCTGAGGTTCAGCAGAACGATGGTGCGCGGCGCCACCGCGGCCACCACCTGCGGCAGGTAGACCTCGTCCACCTCCAGCACCGCCGGCCGGTCGCGCGGCACGCCGCTCAGCGCGACGACGTGACCCTCGGGCATGTTGGCGCCGCCGGCATTGCTGGCGACCGGTCCGCGGGTCGCCAGCGCCGCCACCAGCAGCCGGGTCGTGGTGGTCTTGCCGTTGGTGCCGGAAACGCAGGCGACCACCCGGTCGGCGGCCAGCTCGGCCAGTAGCCCGGGCTGCAGCTCGAGTGCGATCCGGCCGCCGATCACCTCGCCCGAGCCGCGGCGCAGCAGCCGCGAGGACTGGGACGCCGCGGTGCCGGCGAGCACCGCGAGACTGCTTCGAACCCCCATCGCAACCGCCCTAACTCTGGTCTCGGGCCAGCTCGCGGCTGCGGTACCAAGCCGCCTCCAGCGCCTCCAGGATGGCCGAGCGCACGCCGTGGCGCTCCAGCTCGCGGATGGCGCTGATCGTCGTACCGCCCGGAGAGGTGACCGCCTCCCGCAGCTGCACCGGGTGCTCGCCGGAGTCGCGCAGCATCACCGCCGAGCCGATCGCGGTCTGCACGATCAGCTCGGCCGCGGTCGCCCGCGGCAGGCCGAGCAGGATGCCGGCGTCGATCATCGCCTCGACCAGGAAGAAGAAGTACGCCGGGCCGCTGCCGGACAGCGCCGTCACCGCGTCCTGCTGCGACTCCGGCACGCGCAACACCTTGCCGACCGGGCGCAGGATCGCCTCGGTGTGGGCCAAATGCTCCTCGGTGGCGTGGGTGCCGGCGCTGATGGCGGACATCGCCTCGTCGACGAAGACCGGAGTGTTGCTCATCACCCGCACCACCGGGACGCCGGGCGCGAGCCGACGCTCGATCGCGGCGGTGGGGATGCCGGCGGCGATCGAGATCACTAGGCGGTCGGCCGGTACGGCGTCGGCGAGCTCGGCCAGCAGCGTGGACATGTCCTGCGGTTTGACCGCGATCACCAGCGTGTCGGCGGTCTTGGCGGCCTCG
>JADGOU010000159.1 GCA_017882835.1 Frankiaceae bacterium
GGCCAGCCGGGCCCGGTGTCGCAGCCAGGCCGCGGTCGACGCCGCCCCGGCGGCCGCGGCCCCACCGCCCCGGTCGAAGGCCACCAGCCGGCGGGCGAATTCCGCCTCCAGCCGGTTGCGGGCGACGCCCAGCGCCACCACGTCCTCGCCCAGGGCGGCGACCGGCAGCCCAGCGAGCTCCTCGCCGGCCAGCCGGTCCAGTGCACCGCCGAGCCGGCCCACCGGCGCTCGTCCGTCGTACTCGAACATGTGTTCTACTGTAGTCGGCGCCACCGACAGTTTCGGTGTTGGTGTGGACAGTGCCGAGAAGTCGACTAGCCGGGGGCGCGGCTCCTACTTCGGCGTCGTGCACAGCGCCGCGATGAAGGCCTCCTGCGGAACCTCGACCCGGCCGATGGTCTTCATCCGCTTCTTACCCTCCTTCTGCTTCTCCAGCAACTTGCGCTTGCGGCTGATGTCCCCGCCGTAGCACTTGGCCAGCACGTCCTTGCGGATTGCCCGGATGTTCTCCCGGGCAATCACTCGCGACCCGATCGCGGCCTGGATCGGCACCTCGAACTGTTGACGCGGGATCAGCTGGCGCAGCTTGGCGGTCATCGCCACGCCGTACGCATAGGCCTTGTCCTTGTGCACGATGGCGCTAAAGGCGTCCACCGGCTCGCCCTGCAACAGGATGTCGACCTTGACCAAGTCGGCGGCCTGCTCGCCGACCGGTTCGTAGTCCAGCGAGGCGTAGCCGCGGGTGCGCGACTTCAGCGCGTCGAAGAAGTCGAAAATGATCTCCCCCAGCGGCAGCGTGTAGCGCAGCTCGACCCGGTCCGCGGACAGGTAGTCCATGCCGAGCAGCACCCCCCGGCGGCTCTGGCAGAGCTCCATGATCACGCCGATGTAGTCGCTGGGAGCGAGCAGCGTCGCCCGGACCACCGGCTCGAAGATCTCCGCGATCTTGCCACCCGGAAACTCGCTCGGGTTGGTGACGGTGTGCTCCTGCCCGGTCTCCATCACCACCCGGTAGACGACGTTCGGCGTCGTGGAGATCAGTGACAGGCCGGACTCCCGCTCCAGCCGCTCCCGAACGATCTCCAGGTGCAGCAGGCCGAGAAAGCCACACCGGAAGCCAAAACCAAGTGCCGCCGAGGTCTCCGGCTCGTACACCAGCGCGGCATCGTTGAGCTGCAGCTTGTCCAGCGCCTCGCGCAGGGCGGGGTACTCGCTGCCGTCCAGCGGATACAGCCCGGAGAAGACCATCGGTCGCGGGTCGCGGTAGCCGCCGAGTGACTGCGTGGCCGGCCGTCCCGCGCAGGTGACCGTGTCCCCCACCCGGGCCTGCCGGACGTTCTTCACCCCCGAGATGAGATAGCCCACCTCGCCGACGCTCAACTCCCCGGTCGGTACCGGCTCCGGGGAGATGACGCCGACCTCGAGCGTCTCGTGCACCGCGCCGGTGGACATCATCAGGCAGCGGTCGTGCGCGGTCAGCGTGCCGTCGACCACCCGGATGTAGCTGATCACGCCGCGGTAGATGTCGTAGACCGAGTCGAAGATCAGCGCCCGGGGCGGCGCGTCCGGGTCGCCGATCGGCGGTGGTACTTGCGCGACGATCGCGTGCAGCAGGTCCGGCACACCCTGGCCGGTCTTCGCGCTGACCCGTAGCACCTCGCCGGGGTCGCACCCGATGATGTGCGCGATCTCGGCAGCGTACTTGTCCGGCTGCGCGGCCGGTAGGTCGATTTTGTTCAGTACGGCGATAACGTGCAGGTCGTTCTCCAGCGCGAGGTAGAGGTTGGCCAGCGTCTGCGCCTCGATGCCTTGCGCGGCGTCGACGAGCAGGACGGCTCCCTCACACGCCGCCAGCGAGCGGGACACTTCGTAGCTGAAGTCGACGTGCCCCGGGGTGTCGATCAGGTCGAGCACGTAGTCCCGACCGTCGTCGGCGGTCCACGGTAGCCGGACGTTCTGCGCCTTGATCGTGATGCCGCGCTCCCGCTCGATGTCCATCCGGTCGAGATACTGCGCGCGCATGTTGCGCTGCTCGATCACCCCGGTGACCTCGAGCATGCGGTCGGCCAGCGTGGACTTGCCGTGGTCGATGTGGGCGATGATGCAGAAGTTGCGGATCATTGCCGGGTCGGTACGGCGAGGCTTTGGACTGGCGGGCACGCAGGGGTCCGTCTCGGTCGAAGCGGTGCTAGGTGGCTCACCGCACGTCCGGCGGCAGCGCAGTCATCGTCCCACCCGCTGCTAGTGTGGTGCCTCGTGGCCGCGCCGCGCGGTTTGGGCTGCCATCCGACTGCCTCCATCCGACGACGTACCGGGGTTCCACTTCGTGGCAAACATCAAGTCCCAGCTCAAGCGCATCAAGACGAACGAGAAGGCCCGGCTGCGCAACAAGTCGGTTAAGTCGTCGCTGAAGACGGCCGTGCGCCAGTTCCGGGCCGCGGTGAACGCCGGCGACCCGCAGGCCACCGCGACCGCGCTGCGGCACGCCTCCCGGCAGCTGGACAAGGCAGCCAGCAAGGGCGTCATCCACGCCAACCAGGCCGCCAACCGCAAGTCGGCGATGGCCAAGCGCGCCGCCGGCGTCAGCTAGCCGGCCCAGGCAATTCGCCGGCGCTCAGCGCTGGGTCTGCGCCGCGACGACGGCGAGCAGCATCCGTTCCACGGCGTACGCCGGGTCGGCCGCACCTCCCTTGACCTCGGCGTCCGCCGCAGCGACCGCGAGCACCGCGGTGGCGATGCCCTCCGGGTGCCAGGATCGCGCCTGACGAAGCGCCTTGTCCGCCCGCCAGGTCGGCCAGCCGAGCCGCCGGGCTAGGTCTGCCGGCCGGTCCCGCAGGTACGGCGCCACCTGCACCACCGAGCGCAGCGCGCCGGCCAGGCCGCTGGTGAACAGCACCGGGGCGACATTGACCGACTGCCCCCAGCGAAACAGCTCCAGCGCGCCCGCCGCGTCGCCGGCCATGGCGCGGTCTGCGACGGCGAAGCCGGTGGTCTCCGGGCGCCCACGGTAGTACCGCGCGATCGCGGCCGCGTCCACCTGGCCGCCCGTGTCGGCGACCAGCTGAGCGCCAGCGGTGGCCAGCGCCCGCAGGTCGTTACCGACCGCCTGGAGCAGCAGGTCGGCTGCCTCGGTGTCGATCCGGCCACCGGCTCGCCGAACTTCCATGGCCAGGAAGTCACGCCGCGCCCTGGCGGTGCGTGGACCTTGGCAATCCACCCGGTCCCCCGCGCGCGGGCCCAGCCGGTCCAGGAGTTTGCGGCCCTTGGCGCCGCCGCTGTGTACGGCAACGACGGCCACCTCCGGCAACGGATCGGCCAGGTAGCTGAGCAACGCGTCGGCGACTGCCTGATCCGCGTCCTCCACCCCCTGCAGCACGATCACTCGGCGATCACCGAACAGCGACGGGCTGAGCAGCGTGGCCAGGTCCCCCGGCTCCAGCCCGGCAACTTCTACGGCGCGAACGTCGGCGTCTGCCTCGACCGCGCGGACCGCGGCCACCACGGCCACCACCGCCCTGGAGACGAGGAGCTCCTCCGCGCCGACGACCAACGTCAGTGCGGGCGGTCGCTCCGGCGACGTCGTCGGCTTGGGTGGCATGACGCGCATCGTCCCATGGGCCCGCGCGGCGGTGACCTCGCTCTCGACCCGTCGGCGCGCGAACGTGCCCGCGCGTCGGGTGCCCAACGGCTGACGCTGACAGCGGTCCACGACGTTGCCAGCTCTCCGCCGGCTCCAGCGGAGCCGGCGCCACCGATGACCACGACAGTGGCCGCCGTACCGGTATCCGCCCCAGAGCCGCGGCGCATCGCCGTACCGGCCGGTGCTGCACCCACCCCGTGCTGCGCGACGACCCGGAGTGCGGTCGGACCACCACTCACGGCAACCGCACCATCGAGATCGGTCCGGTAGCTCCGCGCGCCGGCGATCGACAGCCGCCCGAGGGTCTCGGCGGACGGGTGCCCGTAGGGGTTATCCGCCCCCACCGACGTCAGCGACACCGCCGCGCCGACGTCGGTCAGGAAGGTCGGGTCCTGAGCATCCGATCCGTGGTGCGGCACCTTGAGTACGTCGGCGTGCAGGTCCACTCCGCTGTCGAGCAGCGCCTGCTGTGCCGGTGGTTCGACGTCCCCGCTCAGTAGGGCGGTAATGCCCCCTGTAGACACCCGCACCACCACGGAGGAGTTGTTCGGATCCGAGCTGGTGCCCACGAACGCGCGGGGCGGGGCGATCACCTGCCAGCTCAGGTCACCGACCCCGTTCTCGGTTCCGACCGCCGCCCGTTGCAGCGGGACGGCAGCAGCGTCCGCCCAGCTCCGCACCCGGGCGAGCTCGTTCTCGGGCTCGTCCAGCGGTCCGGTTTCGATCAGCGCGACCGCCCGGTGGCGCAGCACCCCGGGCAACCCCTCAACATGATCAGCGTGCAGGTGGGTGAGCAGGACCAGAGGCACCCGCCGTACGCCGAGGGCGCGCAGGCAACCGTCCACCGGGCGCGGGTCCGGGCCGGCATCGACCACCACCGCCGTGCCCAGCCCGGCCGCGAGCACCAGGGCATCACCTTGGCCGATGTCGCACGCCACCAGCCGCCACCCCGACGGTGGCCAGCCCGGCGCCGCCACGCGCAGGCAGCCAACCGCGACGAGCGCACCGCCGGCGATCGCGGCCGCCAGCCGGCGCAGCCGGCGCGACCCGACGACCAGCAGCAGGGCCGCGGTCGCCAGCACCAGCAACCCCGCACCACCCAGGCCGGCGACCCAGCCGATCGACCCGCCGGGTACGGCGACCCCGGCGTGCGCCACGGCGACCAGCCACCAAACCGGGATGAAGGCCAGCCAGGCCAGCAGCCGGGCGACCGGCATGGCCACCGGAGCCGCCACGGCGGTAAGGACGCCCAGCACTGTGGCCGAAGCCACTGCCGGCACCGCGAGCAGGTTGGCCGGGATGGCGACCAGGCTGACCGATCCGGCCAACGCCGCGATCACCGGCCCGCACGCCAGCTGGGCAGCAGCCGGGACCGCCAACGCCTCGGCCAGCCAGCCCGGCAGGCGGGCGGCAAGGCGGTCCCGCCAGCCGGGCGCCAGAACGAGCAGACCCAGGGTAGCCAGCACCGACAGGGCGAAGCCGGCGGTCGCGGCCAGGTCGGGGTCGACCAGCAGCAGGCCGACGACCGCTGCGCAAAGCGCCGGCAGCGCGGCCCGGCGCCGACCGCTGGCCAAGGCGACGACGGCAACCCCGCCCATCACGGCGGCCCGCAACACGCTGGGCTGCGGCCGCGCCAGCATGACAAAGCCGAGCAGAGCCACGCCGGCCGCCACTGGTGCCAGCCGGACGCCGAGCCGCAGTCGGCGCCCGACGAGCAAGGCGGCCGCTAGCACGATCGCCACGTTGCTACCGCTAACGGCCACCAAGTGGGTCAAGCCGGTAGTGCGAAAGTCATCCGCCAGCTCCGGCGGCAGCCGGGACACGTCGCCATCGACCAGTCCGGGCAACAGTCCCCGCTCGTCGGTCGGCAACCGGTCGGTCGCCGTGCGCAGGCCGGCTCGCAGTCGGCCGGCGGCTCGCTGCACCGTCGAGGCGGCGGCCACCTGCTGCGGCGGCCCGCGCGCCGACAGCACAGCGGCCACCGGGTCCCCGACTCGCGCCGAAGCCAGCCGACCTTCGGCGGACAGCCGCTGGCTGGGCAGCAGCGGACTCCACGCCGGGTCCTGAGCCAGCACCAGCAGCGGCGCCCGAACGCGCAGGGTCCGCCCGGCGGCGGTGACCTCCTCGACCCGCGCTGGCACCAGCAGTAGGTCGGCCCGGCGTACCGAGCCCGTGGTTCGGCCCTGATGCGGTAGCGGGTCACCGGTGACCACGAGCCGCGCCCGGACGACAGAGCCGTCCCGGGCCAGGTCCGGCACCACTCCGTGGCGCCGACTGTCGGCCCGCAGGCCGGCCGCGACCAACCCGGCGGCCACGCATACCAGCGCCGCCACCGCCACCGTCGCCCGGCCGCCGGCAGCCGCCAGGAACACCACGATCGCCGTGATGCTCGACAATGCAGCGACCGCGAGGGCGGCGGACAGCGGCAGCCGCAGCCCGGCCAGGGCGGCCAGCCAGGTCCCGAGCGCGGGCGCCAGCAGCCGGAGGTCGGCGGGTGGCCGGAGGTCGGCAGGTGGCCGGCCGCTGTCGCTTGCGGGGCGACTCACACCGTGACCGCGGCGCTGATCTCGGCGAACTTGCGCTCCCCCACGCCGCTGACCTCACGCAGCTGGTCGACGCTGGCGAACCGACCGTGCTGCTGGCGCCAGGCGACGATCCGCTGCGCCAGCACCGGGCCGACGCCGGGCAGGGTGTCGAGTTGCTGTTCGGTCGCGCTGTTCAGGTTGACCTTGCCGCCGCTGGCCCCGCCGCTCGACCCGCCGCTGGCGCCGCCGGACTGGCCGCCCGCACCTGCCGTCGCCCCTGTTGGCGCGGCAGCCGGCGGGTCGGCCCCGACCAGCACCTGCTCGCCGTCGGTCAGCCGGCGAGCGAGGTTCACGCCGGCGGTGCTCTCCCCCGGCAGCGCGCCGCCGGCGGCGGCCACCGCGTCAGCGACCCGGGAACCAGCCGGCAGCGTCACCACGCCGGGGTGGTGCACCTTGCCGGCCACGTCGACGGTGACGTCTCCGCCCGGACTCGGTGCGGCGGCGGGTGAGCCGCCCGTCGCCGCGAGCGGCGCAGCCCCCGGGCGAGTCGGCGCGCTGCGGGCTGGATCCGGGCGCACCGACGGCACGGTCACCGCTGTCGGTCGAGACCGCCACACCAGCAACCCGGCGCCGAGCACCGCTACCAGCGCTACCACCAGGAGCACGGCGACTCCGCGCCGCCCTGGACTCAGCCGAGCGCTCTGCAACCCGACTGGCAACCGCTCGAGCGCCGCGCC
>JADGOU010000160.1 GCA_017882835.1 Frankiaceae bacterium
GCGTTAGTTCCGCTGTTTCACCGTGTCTCATTGAGACGTTGATCGACTGGTCTGCTCGGCGTTGTCTCGGGCACTGGCGCGTGTCTCACGATGAAACTTGTCGGAGGTCACGGCTTGGCTACACCTCGTGCTGCTTCACTATTTCAGCCCTGACGGCTGCGACGAGTGGGACCTGCGCGACCGGCCGCTGATCCGTGCCGGCATGCCGGTGCTGATCGACGAAGACCTGCGGTTCGAGGACGAGCACGGCCCCCGGCCGGCGACAGTGATCAACCGGTGGCTGCGGGAGCTGCCGGTCAGCGGCGCGGCGAGTCCGCGGACGTGGCGGACCTACGCGCAGGGGCTCAGGGCGTGGGTGGAGTTCCTCAACGCCCATGGGTTCACGGTCTTCGGTGATCGGCGACAGCTGCGGGACGCGTTGTCGGCCTACGCCGAGCATCGCCTGTCGGGTCCGGCGGAGGTGCGGCTGGCGCCGGCGAGCTGGAACCTGGCGGTGAAGGCACTGTCGGCGTTCTACACGTGGGCGGCGGCGGAGGGGCACGTGGCGGCGGTGCCGTTCAGCTACGCCCAGCAGATGATCACCCGGCCGGACGGTGCCAGGGTGGAGATCACGCGCAACCTGGCCACCGTGCGCGGTGGTAATGCGCACGCCGCCCGCAAGTACCTGGAGAAGCCGTACGTCGAGTTGTTGATGAACGCGCTGGCCGGCAACGACCCCGCTGGCGAGCGGGACGGTTCGTTCCGGGGGCGGGAGACGGGCCGCAACGCTGCGGTGATCGGGCTGGCGTTGGCCAGCGGGCTACGGGCCCAGGAGTTCACCCAGTTGACGGTGTTCGAGGTGCCGCCGTTGCCGGGACGGCGCACGCCGATCCCGGTGCCGCTGCCGCTGGCGCCGCCGACCACGAAGGGCGGCCGGGGCCGTTCCTCGTGGATCGATTACGACGCCCTGGCCCGGGTGCACGACTACGTCGCCTTGGAGCGGGCGGCGACGGTGCGTGACTCGCGCTGGCTGCCCCGCGACCCGCTGCACATCACCGACCCGGGCTATGAGGGCGCCCGAGTCGACGGCGTCCGTCGCCGGTGGGCCTCCCTTACGCCGGGCGAGCGGCTGCGGCTGGTGGCGCCGGGTGGTGGCAGCGCGTTGCTGGCGGTGCGGGCTGGCGGCGGTCCGTTCGTGGACTGGGCCAGCGTGCTGACCCGGACCTCGGCCCGCATCCGGGACCGGTTCGAGCCGGGCTTTCCGCACGTGCATCCGCACATGACCCGGCATTCGTTCGCGATGCACACCCTGGAACGGCTGGTCGCCGGCTACTTCCGGCAGGCCGCGAAGCTGGTTGCCGACACCGGCGGCGACGCCGCGCTGGCGCTGTATTTGACCAAGGCCGACCCGCTGCTGGTGCTGCGCGACCTGCTCGGGCACGCCAGCGCTGCCACCACCCAGTCGTATCTGCATCTGCTGGACACGCAGCGGATCTACCGCGACGCCTACACCGCCGCCGACCCATCCGGGGGCGCCGAGTCGGCGTCGGGTGGGATCGGTGAGCAGCTCTGATGCCGGCCACGGTCGAGGCGCCGCTGGCGGTGCTGTTCACGCTGCCCGGCGGGGTCACCTACCGGCGACGCCTGGATGATCTGCCCAACCAGCGGCTGGCTGCACACCTGGCGGCCGGGCTGGCTGCGGCGACACACCCGCATGGCCCGATCCGGACCCGGTCGGTCGCGATGCAGTACGTGCAGACCGCCCGTCGGATGGTGCGCGAGTTGCATGATGCCGAGTTCGGCGGCGGGCTGTCCGAGCTGAGTCCGGCGGTGATCGTCGAGTACTGGTTGGGCTGCGACTTCCACCGCGAGCGCCGTATCCGGGCGATCCTGGCCGCCTACGCCGCGACGGGAGGAGTCCTGGACGCGGGGGTCGGCCGGCATCTGCAGGGGCGGCGGATCAACCAGATCGTCAAGAGCCGACCCAACCCGCCCTACAGCGACACCGAGTGGCGACGGCTCACCGCGGCCTGCACCGAACTGATCACGTCCTTGCGGCGAGCTCACCGGCAGGTGCTGGCCACGATCGAGGCCGACACGAAGCCGGACGAGCACGGGGCATCTGCGGACAACCTGGCGAGGCTGCTCTACCAGAACGGCCCAGCCACCGCCGCCACGATCCTGGACCGGCTCGGTCCGACCGCAACGGCCCGCGTTGGTCGGGTCGAGGTGCTGGCGGCGCGGCGCGCGCTCTACCCCGACGCAGACACCGCCTTGGCCTACCTGACGCTGTTCGCGATGCGCACCGGCATCGTCCCCGACGGCATCGACGCGCTCACCCTGGACGACATCACCCGCACCTCGACGAGCACGATCCTGGTGTCCTACACCAAGGGCCGCACCGGGCGTGAGGCGCTGAACCTGCCCCGCGACGCGGTGCGGCTGCTGGATCGCTGGCTCGAGCACAGCGCGCAACTGCGCGCCCACGCCGGCGATCAGGCCGAGAACGTGTGGCTCTACGTGCCGGCCGATGACCGCGGCACCGGCCACGGCCTGATCTACACCCGCCCCCGCACCCAGACCCGCCGCGCGGCGTTCGCTGCGACGACCGGGCTGCTCGATGACGACGGGCGGCCGCTGCGGCTGCACGGCGGGCGGATCCGCGCGACCTACCAACACCGACGCGACCGCTCGACCTGGACCGGACGGACCACGATCGACCCCAACCACAGCGCCCAGGTAGAAGGCGATCACTACCTGCACTCACACACCACGGCCCAGCTCGACGCTCTCGAGACGATCATCGAACAGGCCCAGACCGACCTGCGGCGCAAGGGCGAACCGCCGATCATCATCACCGGCCAGGATGCGGCCGAGTTCGCCGCGAACTTCCCGGCACTGGTGGAACGGGCCGGGCTCGACGCCGACGCGATCACCGCGCTGCTGAGCGGGCAGCAGGACGTGTTCGTCGCCGCCTGCGCCTCACCCACGAACAGCCCGCACGCCCCGGCAGGCACCCTCTGCCCGGCCCGGCCGTGGGTGTGTCTGCTGTGTCCGCTGGCCACCTTCGCGCCCCGGCATCTGCCCAACCTGCTGCGGCTCAAGTCCTTCTTCGCCCGTCAAGGCACCCAGATGACCGCTGCGCAGTTCCTCGCTGTGTTCGGCCCCTACGCCGGCCGACTCGATGAGGACGTGTTGGCGCGGTTCGCTCCGGCCGACATCGCCGCGGCAGCTCGGCTGGCCGGCGAGCACGTCGCCGAGGCGGCTCTGCCGCTACACCTCGAGGAGCTGGCGCAGTGAGCATTCTCAGCACCGCTGCCACCGTCGAACACCGCGGCAGCGGCCCGTTCACCGGACTCGACGTCGCCGACGTCGCGGGGTTGCGGTTGACGCCGGGCAGCCCCCGGCCGGTGTTCGACCACGACATCTGGAACCTGTCCGGACTCACCGACGCCCCAGTCATCATGGGCGCACACCGCAAGATCCTCGACTTCACCCAGATCGCCAACCCCCGCTGGCGACTCGTGGCCCGCCAGTATCTGATCGCGCGGATGGCACCGGGTCACCCCGCCGTCGCCACCTTGCCGCACGCGATCCGCAGCCCGCTGAATCCGAACAGCCTCTGGACCGCGCTGAAGCATCTGACCGGCTGGTTCAACCACCTCACCGACGCCGGGGTTGCGTCGCTGACCGAGGTCACCCAGGCCCACTGCGACAGCTACCTGCAGGCCACAGCACACGCCGCCGACGAGAGTGGGCGGCGGTTGTCGCCGGCCACCCTGACGATGTCGGTCCGCGCGCCCCAGATGCTGACCCTCTACGCCGAGATCCTCGACGACCGCTACCGGCCCGGGTTCAGTCCATGGGCCGGGCGCAGCCCCGACGTCGTCGCCGGATACCAGCGGACCTACGGCAACCGGGTGCCGCCCGTCCCGGACACCCTGCTGCGCCCGCTGCTGGCCAACACCCTCTACCTGGTGACCACCATCGCACCGCTCTTGGCCGCCGAAGCCGGTGCGGCGCGGACCGCCGATCAACGCGAAGCCGCCTCACGCCAACACCTTCCAGCGCAGCAGCTGAACCGACTACGCGAAGAGATCTGCTTCCGCACCGCCACAGGCATCCCCGCGCCCCGGCTGTCGGCGAGCAACCTGACGCGGCGTCTGGCCCGCGGCTGGGACCAGCATGACCCGCTGCTGCATCTGGCCTGGCATCCGGTAGTCGTCCAGGCCATCGGCGCGATGGGCCACCGCCGTGACCTGGAACGGCTGCGCCCGGAACTGGAAGCTTGGGTGGCCCACTGCGGCATCGAGCAGCCCTGGGCACGCCACGCGGCAACCGTGGCACGCCAGGACAGCAGCGAACCGGTCGCGTGGACGCTGCCGATGAGCCGTCAGCAGCTCGACACGACCATCTACGCCCTCACCTCCGCCTGCTACTACCTCACCGCCACGCTGTCCGGGATGCGCGCCAGCGAACTGCTCGAACTGACCGCCGGCTGCCGCCGACGCGACGAGCTGCCCGGCGGCAGCTCGCGGTTCCGGCTGGTCACCCGCCGCACCAAGGGCGAGCCGTTCGGCGGCGTCGAAGACGCCTGGGTAGTGATCGCCGAGGTCGACCGGGCGATCGGCATAGCCGAGCAGCTCACCGGCGCCGCACCCGGCCAGCGACTGTTCGCCACCGGATCGAACAACAGCCGCAGCCGCTTCCTCGCGCTGCGAGAGTGGATCAACAGCGACGCCGGTCGGCGGCTCGGTCTCGACCCGATCCCGGACGGCGCGATCAACCCGAGGGCGCTGCGCCGCACCCTCGCGCTCACGATCGCCCAACGCCCGCACGGGCTGATGGCCGCCAAGGTGCACCTCAAGCACGTCAGCGTCGCCACCACCGAGGGCTACGCAGCCCGCCCCGGCGGACACCAGGCCGCGTTCATCGCCGAGATCAGCGCCGAGGAGGAGGCCGAACACCTGCGGCTGACAGCCGCCGCCTACCGCGACTACCAACGCGGCGTCCTGCCCACCGGCAACGGCGCCCGCGCCCTCATCGCCGCATTCCAAAGTGTCGACCAACTCCTGGCCCGCCAAGCCCCCGGCCCGGTCACGGTCATCGACGACCGCCGAGTCGAACGGCTGCTCAAGGCCACCGCCGCCGCCCTGCACGTCGGGGTCGGGAACTACTGCTGGTTCACCGACCCCAGCAAGGCGCTCTGCCTGAAACTCGCCGGCACCCCCGAGGCCGACCAACCGCTGATCGGGATGTGTGACTCGGCCCGCTGCCCGCAGGCCACCCACCACCCCGAGCACCGCCCGGTCTGGGCCGAGCACGCCCAGAACATCAACAGCGTGTTCCTCGGCAACCCGCGCCTGTCCAAACCAGAACAGGCACGCGCGCGGGCGGCGTTCGACCGGGCACAGCGCGTCCTCGCCGAGATCGACGCCGCTGACGCGGACCCGGACGAGGAAGCGGCCCATGCCGATACCGGCCAGGACGTCGACCATGGCCTGTGACCGGCAGCAAGCCGACGCCGAGGCCCGGATCCGAACCGCGATCACTCAGCTGCTCACTGGGCCAATCCCGGACGACCTGAAGTGCGACGTGACGAGTCTCTGCGTGCTCGCCGGCGTCCCTCGCGCCACCCTCTACCGCACCTACCCACACCTCAAAGCCGAGTTCGACCGTCAACGCGACACCGCCCCGGACAACGGGCAGCAACCCGACCGGCGACTGGCCCGCATCGATCAGTGCAAGACTGAGACCAACGACCTCCGCGTGAGGCTCGCCAGCCGCGACCGTGAGATCAGCGAGCTCAAGCGGTTCCGGGACACCGCGGTGTCCCGGCTCGCCGCCCAACACGACGAGATCACCGCTCTCAGAACGCAGCTGCGGGCCGCCGACCACTCGAAGATCCGCTGGCTGCCGAGCCGATAACGACACGACCGATGCGCACAGTCCGACGACCGGTTCGCTCGACGTCGTACCGTCCACACCGTGGCCAACGCCAGGTACGACGCCGTCGCAGACTTCTAACGAGACCGGCTGGACGGACTCCTACGCCGACTCGGTATCCACCCCACTGTTCGAGCTGCTCGGCCCGGTGACCGGGGAGCACCTGCTCGACGCGGCCTGGGCCATGGTCGCATCAGCCGCGAGCTGGCCCGCCGCGGCGCCACCGTCGAGGGCCTCGATCTGTCCGAAGCACTGGTCGAGAAGGCCGTCGCCGCCGAGCACCACCAGCAGCTCGGCATCCGCTACCACCACGCCGACATCACAACCGCACCACTGGGCAACGCTACGTTCGATGCCGTCGTCTGCAGCTTCGGTCTGTCCGACATCGACTACCTCGACCTCGCCCTCAACGTCATCAGCGACGCGATGCGACCGGACAGTCGATTCGTCTTCTCGATCCTGCATCCATGCTTTCCCGGCGGCACCAGCGTCTCCGGCTCATGGCCGACGGACAGCAGCTACTACGACGAACGATGGTGGACCGCTGACGGCACCGCATCATCACTGCGACGGCAGGTCGGCGCGAACCACCGAACGCTGTCCACCTACATCAACACTCTGCGCCGTCACCACCTCTGGCTCGACGCCATGATCGAGCCCGCCCCACCATCCGAGTGGTCGACCGACAGGCGCGACGCCGCAAGTCACCCGGTCTTCCTCGTCGCTCGCTGCGTCAAGCGATAGATCGCTCGCCGAGCGCCCACCAAGAGTGAGACACGCAGCCACTCTGACGCGCGGCACCGCGTGCAACTGCACAGCGATCACATCGAGACAAACTGTCAGTGGACGTGTCTCATGCCGGGCTAATGGGCGTACCCCACGTTCTGACCCGCCAGCGGATGTGTGGGAGGAACAACAGGACTCACAGACCTGATCATGCACCGTAACCCGGGTCTGTGACGGCCTTTT
>JADGOU010000161.1 GCA_017882835.1 Frankiaceae bacterium
ATTTCATTGCCACTCCCGCACACGGCGACCCACCCCCGGAAGCCAACGGTGCTGGTCAGGGACTTGAGCACTCGCGAGGTGGCAGTCAAATGGATAGCCTAATTCCACAATCGCCGCCCACGTGCGCAATCGAGGCCCGGCTCGCCGCCTGCGAGCGGCGCCACAACGCCACCGCGACCACCTTCGACTGGAGGTTCACCGCCAACGCCAGCGACCTCGACGCAATCCCTCGCCCGCATCGACGGCCACGAACAAAGGTCGACTACGGAGGCCGCCCGACCCCCACGAACTTCCGGCGCCGACCGCTTAGAGCCGCTTAGAGCACCGTCATGAGCACGAGCCCAACCAGTACCAGGGCCACCGTCACCGTCACCGCGACGCCGGCGGCCAGGGTGAACCGCCCGCGCCGGGTGTGGGTGGAGACGACGCCGATACCGGGCAGGCTCAGGGTCAGCTCCGGTGTGTCGGCCAGCTCGGCCAGGAAACCGGCACCACAGCCGGGACAGACGTCCGCGCGCATGTCGACCCCGGCCCCACAGCGCCCGCACGGCCAGCTCGCCTGGTCGCGGCCGTGAGCCGGGTCTGCTCCGGCTCCGGCTCCGGCCACCGTCGAGATGTCGGTCGCAGGTGCCGTCGCGATCGCTGTCCCCACCGCTGGTGCGCCCGCCGGTGCGGGGCCGGGCTGCCGGGACGTCCCGGGCGCCAGCACCGTGCGCAGGTCCGCGTAACACAGCGTGCACCACGCTGTCCCCAGCGCCACGGCCGCCCGGCAGTGCGGGCAGCGGTCGAAAGTCACGGTCGCATGTGTCGACAGGTTCGCTCGGATCCTTGAGCGCTCGGATCCTTGAGCGCTCGGATCCTTGAGCGCTCGGGTCCTTGAGCGCTACGCCCGCGGCCTCAGCCGACCGGCGCCTCCGAGCACCGTGGCATGCCGGGTGCGCGGTCTGCCTCCAGTTCGTCCTTGAGCGCGTTCACGCACCGCTTGACGTGGCGGCCGTGCCGATGGCCTTCGGCCCGCGCCAGCCGAGCCAGGCGGGCCGGACGTCCGCACCGGACCTCGGTCGCACTGCCCGGGCCGGTCAGATCGGCCCGGAGGTAGCAATGCAGCAGAGTGCCGTCGCCCCAGGGCTCCAGCCAGACCTCGCTGCTGCCCACCAGTCGACCGGTCACCGTCCAGCGCAGCCCGCGCTCGCCCCGGTCCTGAAAGAGGGTGAGCTCCAGCTCCGGCCACCAGCGGCGCCATAGCTGCGGGTCATGCAGCCGCCGGGCCACGTCGGCTAGGGCAGCGACGACAAAGGTCTCGTCGGCGAGGTCGACCATCGGCATGCCGTCACTGTCCCAGAGCGGCGCAGCGCGGCCGAGCACCAGCCGCGCGTCGGCCCTGCTTGCCTCGCGCTACCGTTTCGACCGGGCCACGGTCCACCGCGACCGGTCGGCCGACTCGCCTTAGCGCCGAGGAGTGTCCGTGCTGGAGTACGCCAACCCAATGGCCGTGTCCGTACCGGAGACGGCGAACCTGACCGACCCAGTGTTCGACAACGCCCGCGTCCATCCCGACGCCGCGGCCTTCAGCGTCCAGACCGACGGTCGCTGGCGCACGGTGACCGCCCGCGAGTTCGCCGAGCAGGTCGTCTCGGTCGCCAAGGGACTGATCGCCATGGGAGTGGACGCCGGCGACCGGGTCGGGCTGATGGCTCGCACCTGCTACGAGTGGACGCTGCTGGACTACGCGATCTGGTCGGCCGGCGCCATCACTGTGCCGGTCTACGAGACCTCGTCGGGGGAGCAGGTGGCCTGGTACCTCGCCGACTCCCAAGCCGTGGCCGTGGTCGTGGAGACCGGCGACCATGCCACCATCGTTGAGGCCGCCCAGCCCAGCTGTCCTGCGCTGCGCCATGTCTGGCGGATCGACTCGGATGCCGTCGGCACGCTGACCGGTGCCGGCCGGGACGTCCCCGACGGCGCCGTGGCCGAGCGCCGGGCCACCCTGTCCGGCAGCACCGTGGCCACGCTCATCTACACCTCTGGTACGACGGGACACCCCAAGGGCTGCGAACTCACCCACGGCAACTTCCGGTTCGACATCGAGGCGGTCGCGGTCGGCGCCCCGCAGCTGTGGAGCGGGCCGAGCTCCACCTTGCTGTTCCTGCCGCTGGCGCACATCTTCGCCCGGCTCATCCAGTGCTTCTGCGTCACCAAGCGGGTGCGGATGGGCCACACCGCGGACGTGGCCAACCTGCTGCCGGACCTGGCGGCCTTCCAGCCCACCTTCATCCTGTCCGTGCCGCGAGTGTTCGAGAAGGTCTACAACACCGCTAAGCGCAAGGCGCACGCCGAGAGCGCCGTCAAGGGCCGGATCTTCGACGCCGCGGAGGCGGTCGCCGCCGCCTACAGCCGGGCGCTCGACCGGGGCGGCCGCGACGTGCTGCTGCTGCGCGCTCCACACCTGCTGTTCGACCGGTTGGTCTACGGCAAGCTGCGGGCGGCGCTCGGCGGACACGTCCGGTACGCCGTCTCCGGCGGCGCACCGCTCGGGGCTCGGCTCGGGCACTTCTACCGCGGCATCGGTGTGCTGGTGCTAGAGGGCTACGGACTGACCGAGACCACGGCCGGCGCGACCCTGAGCACGCCGGACCACGTGCGGATCGGCACGGTCGGGCGCGCCGTACCCGGCACGGTGATCCGGATCGCCCCGGACGGCGAAGTGCTGATCAAGGGCGGGCACGTGTTCATCGGCTACTGGCGCAACGACGAGGCCACCCGCGAGGTGCTGACCGACGATGGCTGGTTCCACACCGGCGACCTTGGGGCGCTCGACCGGGACGGCTACCTGGCGATCACGGGGCGGAAGAAGGAGATCATCGTCACCGCCAGCGGCAAGAACGTGGCGCCGGCCCAGCTCGAGGACCGGTTGCGGGCACATCCGCTCATTGGCCAATGCATGGTGGTCGGTGACCGGCGGCCATTCATCGGCCTGCTGGTGACCATCGACCCGGAAGCCTTCCCGCTGTGGAAGGCCGACCACGGCAAGGACGAGGCCGCGACCGTGGCCGATCTGCGGGACGACCCGGACCTGCTCATGGAGATCGACCAGGCGGTGACCGAGGCCAACAAGGCGGTGTCGCACGCCGAGGCGATCAAGAAGTTCCGGATCCTGCCGACCGACTTCACCGAGGGGGGCGGTCAGCTCACGCCGACGCTGAAGCTCAAGCGCAACGTCATCGTCAAGGAGGAAGAAGCCGAGATCGCCGCGCTCTACAGCTGATGCGGGGCCGGTGGCCGCGTCAGCCGAGCAGCATGCGCAGCCGGGCGGCCATGGCGTCCCAGCGCCACTCCTGCTGCACCCATTGCCGGCCGCGGGCGCCCATCGCCCGGGCCCGGTCCGGGTCCAGGAGCAGTCCGGCGACGGCGTTGGTGACCGCGGTGACCGAGCGGCCGTTCACGACGTACCCAGTGTCGCCGTCGAGGACGGCGTCGGGCGCGCCACCAGAACGGCCGGCGACCACGGGCAGGCCGGTGGCCGACGCCTCCAGGTAGACGATGCCGAGACCCTCAACGTCCATGCCGCCGAGCCGGGTGCGACACGGCATCGCGAACACGTCGCCGGCGGCGTAGTGCGCCGGCAACTCCGCCCACGGCACCGAACCGGTGAAGCGCACGGCGTCCGCGACCCCCAGGTCGCCTGCCAGCCGGTGCAGCCGCGGGGAGTCCGGGCCGCCGCCGACGATGAGCAGACAGGTGCCGGGCACTTGCCGGCGCAGCGCCGGCAGCGCGCGCAGCAGCACGTCCTGGCCCTTGCGCGGCACCAGCCGGGACACACACACCACCACCGGGCGGTCGGCCAAGTCCAGCTGGCTTCGGACCTCGGCCCCCCCGGCGTCCGGACGGAACACCGTCGGATCGACGCCGGAGGGCAGCCGCTCCAGCCGCGGATACGGGCCGAACGCCGGAGCCAGGCGAGCTCGGGTGTAAGCGCCGAGATAGGTCACCACGTCGACGGTCGAACCGATCCGGCGCAGCACCTGGCGAGCCGCCGGCAGCATGGCCCAGCCGACCTCGTGGCCGTGCGTCGAGGCGACGAACCGGTCGATGCCGGCCGAGCGCAACGGAGCTGCCAACAGCCCCAGCGGCGCCGCCGCCCCGAACCAGACGGTGGCGCAGCCCTCGGACGAAGCAACGTCGCGAGCCCGGCGCAGCACGGCCGGAACGGGCAGCATCAACGACCCGGGGTGTCGGACCACGGCGTACGGCTGGTTGGCGTCGAAGTCGGCCGCCGCCTTCCAGGCGGGGGCATACACCACCACCTCATCCGCCGGCAGTCGGCAGACCAGGCCGTGCACGTAGGCCTGAATGCCACCGGGCCGGGGTGGGAAGTCGTTGGTGACGACCAGCGTCCGGGTCACGGCGGTGTGATCGGCGCGGGCACGGCCACGCCCTGCTGCTTCGCCCAGTTCCGGGCCAGCGCGATGCGCTGCGGGGTCGTCGGGTGGGAGGCGAACAGGGCGTAGACCACCGGGTTCGGGTCGAGGTCGGACAGGTTCACCACCGCCAATCGGCGGAACGAGGACACGAACGTCGTCGGGTCCCGGGTGAGGTCGAGGGAGTGCACGTCCGCGCGGGCCTCGATCCGGCGCGACCCCAACAGCTGACCCGGCGCGGTCGCCAGACCGGCGACCGTCACGACGAACAGCACCAGCGCCACCGACCGAGGATCGCCCAGCGTCGCCACGCCCGCCCGCGCCAGCAGGGGTGCCCAGGTCAGCACCAGGAAGCCGGCGCAGGCCGCCGCCGCCACGGCCAACATCCCGACGAGCGTGCCGTGCAGCACGTCCTGCCGCTTGGCGTGGCCGAGCTCGTGGGCGACGATCAGGCGGACCTCGGCCGGTGTCGTCGGCGGCCGCAGCAGGGTGTCGTAGAGCACGATCCGTCGGGACGCCCCAAAGCCGGACACGTAGGCGTTTAGCGCCGTGGTCCGCCGGGAGGCATCGGCGACCAGGACCTGCTGGACCGGTACGCCGTCGGAGCGGGCCAGATCCAGCAGCTCATCGCGCAGTGGGCCGGCCGCCAGCGGCGTGAACTTGTTGAACACCGGCTCCACCAGAACTGGATACAGGAACGACCCGGCCAGCACGAGCAGGGCTCCGCCGACGGCGACACCGACCCACCAGTGGGTCGGTGTCGCGCGCACGAGCGCGTAGCAGCCCAGCACGACGACGGCCAGCACGACGGTGGAGACGCCGAACGCCCGCAGCAGGTCGAGCGCCCACCCGCCCCAGTCCCGGGTAGAGAGGCCATAGCGGCGCAACACCGTCTCGCCCCAGGCGTCGAAGGGCAGCGCCACCACCCGCACTACCAGCGAGACCGCAATCCCACCGAGCACGGCCTGCCAGGCCCAGCCGCCGCCGAGCGGCCGGGCGACCGCGGCGACCAGCCGGGCGCCGTACGGCGAAAGACCGAGCACCGCGGCGGCGAGCAGGCCGAGCGCCATCCCGGCGTACGCCGGCGGCCGCACCGCCCGATGGTAGGCGTTCTCGCGGGCAATCTGCGCCGGCGTGAAGTCGGTCGTCGCCGCCGGCGCCACCCGACCGCCGGGCACGGCGTGCGGCAGCGGCGACCACGGGGTGGTGAAGGCGACCACCGCGACGAGCGCGATGCCAAGGACAACCAGGGCGACCGTGGCCGCCGCCCGACCGGTCATGCAAGCTCCGCGGTCAGGTAGGCCTGCCACGCCGCCGTGAAGGACTCCACAGTCGTGGACAGCTGCGCGCGCATCGCCGCCGCCACGGCCTCCGCCTCCGCCTCGGCCGAGCCGGCGCCCCGGGACGCGCCCACCGCCCGGTAGAATCGCAGCAGCGTCGAGGAGTCCGTGCGCTGCGCGATCAGCCGGCAGGCCAGCCAGGACATCTCGTACTGCTGCGGCAACGCGGCGCTGGCGCCGTCGAAGTCGGCGTCGGTGGGCAGTGCCGCCGGTCGGCGACCGGCGCGGACGTCCGCGGCCAACTCTCGGGCCGCACTGGCGACGTCCATGCCGACATCCCGATAGGCGACGTAGTCGGCCAACCCCTCCGCCAGCCAGGTGGGTACGGCGGGTCCGGTCGCCGGGCCGGCCGCCACGTGGGTGAGCTCGTGGGTCAGCACCACCCGCCGGCCCGGCGAGGGCAACCGAGCAAAGTTCGCCGGGTTGACGACGATCCGCTCACTTTCGCCGTCCGGGCGTCCGGCGACGGCCACAGCTACGGCGGCGATCGCCGACAGGTCGCCGGTCTTGCCAGTGATCCGAGCCAGCTCCTCCTGATCGGCCGGAACAATGACGACCACCCGCTCCGCCCACGGTCCCCAGACCCTGGTCACGGCCGGGATGTCGGCGTCGGCCTCGGCCGCGACGGCCCGCATGGTCGACGCAGCCGCCGGATGACCTAGGACCAGCGTCCGCACGCCCTGCGTGACCGAGACCGGTCCAAAGTCCCAGGGGTCGCGGACCGTTCGTCGCGCCGTACCGTCGAAGTCGCTGTCAGATCCGACCAACCAGCCGGTCGGTCGATGCACGAACGTCAAGCCCTGGTTCTCCACCGCTGGCGTTGCGTCGGAGCCCTGGACGGCGTAGCGCAGCGACACCGCGGGTGCCCAGCTGGGTGCGTCGTCGTCGGCCCGGGCACCGGCCGGGACCGCTGCCGGCACGGTCGCATCGAGCTCGTAGGACCAGGACGCGAGCGGTACGTCGGCCAGCGCGTCGAACATCGCCACCTGGCTGGCTCGGAAAGCCGGTCGGTCCGGGTCGACGGTGGCCAAGAAGGCACTGCGGTCGCGATGCAGCACCGCCTGCGCTCGTCGGTCGAGCAGCGCGTGCACTTCGGCCTCGATGCTGGCGTCCGCATCCGGCGGC
>JADGOU010000162.1 GCA_017882835.1 Frankiaceae bacterium
AGACGCGCCGCAGCCCGCGCCGGTCGAGCATGAGATCAGTCTCGTCGTGCGGCCCTGCATGGACCTGTGTCGCCACCGCGCCCCTGCCTGCGTCCGAACGGGCGCGGGAAGCATAACCAGCCGGCGGCAACCGCCGGCCGGTGACGCGCGGGTTCGGCGGCGGAAGATCAGGAACTCCACCGAGCGGCTTGACTGCAGGCGACCCCGCTTCGCCGACGCCCTACCATGGCCGGGCGCGAGAGTGGCGGAATGGTAGACGCGTCGGACTTAGGATCCGGTGCCTGCGGGCGTAGGGGTTCGAGTCCCCTCTCTCGCACCCCCCTGCTGGCGCGTCGCGTCGGTCGGCTTCGCCCACGACGTACCGGAGGCTGTTCGGCATGACCACGCCGCGCGCCGTCGTAACCGGCGGTGCCGGATTCCTCGGCAGCCACCTGTGCGAGCGGCTGCTGGAGCAGGACTATGAAGTGCTCTGCGTCGACAACTTCTGCACCGGTACGCCGGCCAACGTCGCCCATCTGCTCGACCACCCGCGGTTCCGGCTGCTTCGCCGCGACGTCACCGACTACCTACACGTGTCCGGCCCGGTGACCGCAGTGCTGCACTTCGCCTCCCCCGCCTCGCCGATCGACTACCTGCAGCTGCCGATCGAAACCCTGAAGGTGGGGTCAATCGGCACCCTGCACGCGCTCGGTTTGGCCAAGGACAAGGGCGCGCGGTTCCTGCTGGCGTCGACCTCGGAGTGCTACGGCGATCCGCAGGTGCATCCGCAGCCAGAGACCTACTGGGGGCACGTCAACCCGGTCGGCCCGCGCGGGGTGTACGACGAGGCGAAGCGCTTCGGCGAGGCACTGACCATGGCCTACCGGCGCAGCCACGGCGTGGACACCGCGATCGTGCGGATCTTCAACACGTTCGGGCCGCGGATGCGCCCGAACGACGGCCGGGCGATCCCCACCTTCATCCGCCAGGCGCTGGCCAGCGAGCCGCTGACGGTGGCCGGCGACGGTGCCCAGACCCGATCGGTCTGCTACGTCGACGACCTCATCGAGGGCCTGCTGCGGCTGCTGCGCAGCGACCTGGCCGGGCCGGTGAACATCGGCAACCCGGGCGAGCTGTCCGTGCGCGCGCTGGCCGAGCGGATCCGAGCGCTGTGCGCCAGCCCCAGCAAGCTGCGCTTTGTCGCGCGACCCGAAGACGACCCCACCGTGCGCCAACCCGACATCACCCTGGCCCGGGACACTCTCGGCTGGGAGCCCAAGATCGAGCTCGACGACGGGCTGCGGCGCACCATCGCCTGGTTTCGCCGGCTTGACGGATCCGCCTGCCAACGTTCGCCCCACTCATGATCCAAGTGCGGAACTACCGTACTTTGTCGACCGCGGTGAGGCATCTCGGCACATTGATCGTGTTCGCCCGGTTCAGCGGTGCCCGAGAGGCGGTCGAGTCAGGAACTCCGGGAGGAACGCCGCCACGTCGCGAAACGCCCGCCCGCGGTGGCTGATCGCGTCCTTCTCCGCCGGTGCCATCTCCGCCGTGGTGCGCCCCTCGCCCACCGGCACGAAGATCGGGTCATAGCCGAAGCCGTTGGTCCCTCGGGGCGTCGTGGTGAGTACTCCGACCAGCTCCCCCTCGACCACCCGCTCCGCCCCCGTCGGCAGCGCGACAGCCGCAGCGCAGACGAACCGCGCCCCCCGTCGCTCCGCCGGTACGTCGGCCAGCTGGCCCAGCACGAGCTGGAGGTTGGCCACGTCGTCACCGTGCCGGCCGGCCCAGCGGGCGGACAGCACGCCGGGCATTCCGGCCAGCGCGTCGACGCAAAGCCCGGAGTCGTCGGCCACGACCGGGAGCCCGGTCGCGTCGGCCACTGCGTGCGCCTTGAGCAGCGCGTTGGCGGCGAAGGTCGCCGCGGTCTCGGCAATGTCCCCGACCTGCGGGAACTCCTCCAGCCCGACCAGATCGACGTCGAGGCTGGGCACCTCGGTCAGGATCCGGCGCAGCTCGGCGATCTTGCCGGGGTTGCGGGTGGCGAGGACGATCCACGTACGCCCAACCGTCGGGCTCACATCCCCGCCGGCCGGGTGGGCAGCGGCCGCGGCCCCGGGCGCGGCTGAGCGAGCGCCGCCCGCTGTACGCCGGCGAGGTCGGCGCAGCCGGCGACGGCCAGGTCCAGCAGCGCGTCCAGGGCCCGGCGATCGAACGCGCGGCGCTCCGCGGTGCCCTGCACCTCGACGAAGTCGCCGGTTCCGGTGACCACCACGTTCATGTCGGTGTCGGCGGTGACGTCCTCGTCGTAGCAGAGGTCGAGGCGCGGCTCGCCGGCCACCACGCCGACGCTGACCGCGCTCACCGATCCGACCAGCGGCTGCCCGTGCAGCGACCCCCGCTCGCCGAGCCAGGACACGGCGTCGGCCAGCGCGACGTACGCCCCGGTGATCGCCGCGGTCCGGGTGCCGCCGTCGGCCTGTAGCACGTCGCAGTCGATGGCGATGGTGTTCTCGCCGAGTCCGGCCAGGTCGACGCAGGCCCGCAAGCCGCGGCCCACCAGCCGGCTGATCTCATGCGTGCGCCCGCCGATCCGACCGCGCACCGACTCCCGGTCGGTGCGGGTGGCGGTGGCCCGGGGCAGCATGGCGTACTCCGCCGTCACCCAGCCCAGCCCGCTGCCGCGACGCCACCGCGGCACGCTCTCCTGCACGCTGGCTGCGCACAGCACCCGGGTGCGGCCGAACTCCACCAGGGTCGATCCCTCGGCGTACTCTTGCCAGCCCCGGGTGATCACCACGGTCCGCAGCTGGTCCGGCGTACGGCCGTCGGGGCGGGACATGACGGCGAGCCTACGGTTCGCCGATGTCGTACGACGCGTCCGCCCACGCCAGCTCGACCGGGCCGGCGAAGGCGCCGGCCGCCTCGGCGAGGATGCCGGTCGGGTCCAACCACGGGAAGGTGCCCGAGCAGCCGAGCACGGTGAGCCGCACCTCAGGCTCCCGCGGCGGTGAGCCGCTCCACCGCCCGCGCCTGCCCGACCTCCGGGCCGAGGAAGCGCCGGCCGAGCCGGCCGAACGGCTCCGGGTCGCCGGTCGCCAGGAAGACGTGCTCCGGCGGCGGCAGCATCGGGTCGCGAAACGCGTTGCCCCGCGCCAGCGCGTGGTGCACGTCCTTGCCGGTCTCCTCCGCACTGCTGACCAGCGTCACCTCGTCGCCGACCACCCAGGAGATGACGCCGGTGAGCAACGGGTAGTGCGTGCAGCCGAGCACGAGCGTGTCCACGCCGGCCTCGACTACCGGCTGCAGGTAGCGCGCGGCCAGCGCCAACAGCTCCGGGCTGGAGGTGTCACCGCGCTCGACGTAGTCCACAAACCGCGGACAGGCGGCGCTGGTCAGCCGGACCTGGGTGGCGGCAGCGAAGGCGTCGTCGTACGCCCCGCTGGAGATCGTGGACCGGGTGCCGATGACCCCGACCCGGTGGTTGCGGGTGGCGGCGACAGCGCGGCGTACGGCGGGCTGGATGACCTCGACCACCGGGATGTCGTAACGCTCCCGGGCGTCGCGCAGGCAGGCTGAGCTGGCGGTGTTGCAGGCGATGACGAGCAGCTTGACGCCCTGATCGACCAGGTGGTCCATGACCTCCAGGGCGTAGGCCCGGACCTGGGCGATCGGCCGCGGGCCGTAGGGGCCGCGGGCGGTGTCGCCAACGTAGACGACCGGCTCGTGCGGCAGCTGGTCGAGAACGGCGCGGGCGACCGTGAGGCCGCCAACGCCGGAGTCGAAGATCCCGATCGGCGCGTCGTCCACGCTGGACAGCGTAGGCGACGGCGTCGTCGGATCCTTCTTACCGGCCCTCGACCCGCAGATCGCGTCGCCCACCGGGCGTTCTGCTGCCCACCGCGCCGGCTCAGGCCCAGAGCTGCCCTTCGAGCGCGTCCTCGGCCTCGTCCAGCGTGCCGGCGTAGGCCCCGGTGGAAAGGTACTTCCAGCCGCCGTCGCAGACGATGAACGCGATGTCGGCCCGCTCGCCGGCCTTGACCGCCTTGTCCGCCTGCGCGATCGCGGCGTGCAGGATGGCGCCGGTGGAGATCCCGGCGAAGATGCCCTCGGCCTCGATCAGCTGCCGGGTCCGGCGCAGCGCCTCCCGCGGCCCGACCGAGAACCGGGTGGTGAGCACCGAGGCGTCGTACAGCTCCGGCACGAAGCCCTCGTCGATGTTGCGCAGACCGTAGACCAGCTCGCCGTAGCGGGGTTCGGCCGCCACGATCCGGATGTCGGGCACGTGCTCGCGCAGGTAGCGTCCCGTGCCCATCAGCGTCCCGGTGGTTCCCAGCCCGGCCACGAAGTGCGTGATCGACGGCAGGTCGGCGAGCAGCTCAGGGCCGGTGGTCTCGTAGTGCGCGGCCGCGTTGGCCGGGTTGCCGTACTGGTAGAGCATCACCCAGTCGGGACGCTCGGCCGCCATCCGCTTGGCCACCCGGACCGCCTCGTTGGACCCACCCGCGGCCGGCGAGGTGACCACCTCGGCGCCGAACATCGCCAGCAGCTGCCGGCGCTCGACCGAGGTGTTCTCCGGAATGACGCAGACCAGCCGGTACCCACGCAGCTTGGCGACCATCGCTAGCGAGATGCCGGTGTTGCCCGACGTCGGCTCCAGGATCGTCGCCCCGGGCTGCAGCAGGCCGCGCTTCTCCGCGTCGGTGATCATGTAGAAGGCGGGTCGGTCCTTGACCGACCCGGTCGGGTTGTCCTGCTCGAGCTTGGCCCACAGTCGGACGTCCGGCGACGGTGACAACCGCGGCAACCCGACCAGCGGCGTATGGCCGAGCGAGTCCAGCAGCGAGTCGTAGCGCATGGCGCTAGTGGGCTACCCGGGCGATCCGGTCCGACGCCGCCCAGGAACCGCCGGCCACCGCCGGCAGGATCGTCACGGTGTCCCCGTCGGCCACCGGGGTCTCCAGGCCGCCGAGAAAGCGCACGTCCTCGTCGTTGAGGTAGATGTTGACGAACCGCCGCAGCTCGCCGTCCTCCACCAGCCGGTCGCGCAGCCCGGCGTGCCGGCCGTCCACGTCGGCGATCAGGCTGGCGAGGGTCTCACCCGTGCCCTCCACGGCCTTCTGCCCATCCGTGTAGCTGCGCAGGATCGTCGGGATCCGGACCTCGATGGCCATGGGGGTCTCTCCAGAACTCGGTACGGCGGGAAGCGGCGGGCCGCTGGAGTGTGCAACCGGAGCCGGTCGCCGCGGATTCCGGCGTCAGCGGGCGGTGAGCTCGGCCGAGGCGATGACCCGCACCTCCTCCTCGCTCACCTGGCCGTCGACGATCCGAAACGAACGGAACGACTCCCGCTCCGGGTCGGCGGTCGAGACCAGCACGTAGTGCGCCTCAGGCTCGGCGGCGTAGGCGATGTCGGTCCGCGATGGGTACGCCTCGGTCGCGGTGTGGGAGTGGTAGATCACCACGGGCACCTCGTCCCGGTTGTCCATCTCCCGCCACACCCGCAGCTGCTCGGCGGAGTCGAAGCGGTAGAAGGTCGGGGACCGCTCGGCGTTCGCCATTGCGACGAAGCGCACCGCCCGGTCGGACCCCGCCGGGCCGGCCACGATGCCACAGGCCTCGTCCGGATGGTCGCGCCGGGCATGGGCGACGATCGCGTCGTACGTCGCCTGGGTCAGGACCACCATGGCCGCAACGCTACCGACGCCGGTGGTCACCCGCGGGCGAGCGCCGCCACCAGCGTCTCCTGCAGCCATCCCAGCCAGGCGAAGATCCCTAGCGCCGCAGCCTGCGGGGAGTCCTCCGGCAGCCGGTCGAGCTCGGCGTAGGTGTCCTCGGTGACCTCCAGTCGGGTGCCCAGCGCCAGCCGCAGGTCGTTGAGCGCTCCCAGCCAGCATCCGGCCGCCGCCGTGTCCAGCGTGAGCCGACCCCCGGTGGCCGGCAGCGCCGCCAGCACCGCCTTGGCCGCCGCCAGCTTCTCCCGGCGCAGCTCCGGCTCGGTGTAGCGGCGCAGCTCCGCGGCCGCGACCGGGTCGTCGCGGTAGCCGTCGGGCAGCAGCCGGGCAAGCACCGGATCGACCGGCAGCTCCGGCGGCGGCGAAGCCGGGTCGGCCATGCCGACCATGGCTTCGAGCGGGTCCCGGGCCGCGGAGTCGGCGGCCGGCGGCCCATCGACCGGACCGAGCAGCTCGGTCAGCTCGGTCAGCAGCTGGCGCAGCATCTCTGCTTCCGCCGCGTCCAGCCGCAGCTCGACGCCACGGCGGGTCCGCCGGAACCGTCCCACCTCAGTCCCGCGCCAACGTCAAGTCCCGCGCCAACGTCAGTCCTGCGCCAGCGTGGCCCACAGCCCGGCCACGTGCAGCCGGGCGACGTCGTGCTCCATCTGCTCGCGAGTGCCGCTAGAGACCACGGCCCGACCCTTGTGGTGGACGTCGAGCATCAACGCCGTGGCCTTCTGCCGGCTGTAGCCGAACAGCTGCTGGAAGACGTAGGTGACGTAGGACATGAGGTTGACCGGGTCGTTCCACACGATCGTCACCCAGGGCCGGTCCGGGGCGACGTCCTCGTCCTGGATCGGCTCGCGCACCCGCTCCGGCGCGATGGTTACCTTCGTCGCGAAGGTGGGCGCGAGGCGCAGGACCGGGGCCGCACGCATGCCCCCATGGTGCCAGACGGGTGCAACCGGCCGGCTAGTGTCCGCGCCTTGACATCCTCCCCGCCCTGAAAGGACGGGGACTCCAACTACGCGACCCGGAGGGAAGCGTGCTGAGGTTCACGGTTCACCGGCCCGGCCACCGCCGGGCCTCCCCGCGCAGTCCCGGCGTGTCCCGCCGCG